>JABWAN010000367.1 GCA_013361015.1 Candidatus Zhuqueibacterota bacterium
ACCGCGCCGATGGTGCCCGCGCAGTGCGTGCCGTGATCGTTGTCGTCATAGGGATCGTTGCTGTCAAAAATAAAATTCCAGCCGCGATAATCGTCCTTGTAGCCATTCCCGTCGTCATCAACGTTGTTGTTCTCTTTGCCGCCCCCGCTTTCGCCGGGGTTCTTCCAAATGTTGGCCTTCAAATCTTCGTGATCGTAATCGATGCCGGTGTCGATCACGCCCACAATGATGCTCGCATTGCCCGTGGTCAATTCCCACGCCTCGGGTGCATCGATGTCGTTATCGTTGCTTTGGTGCATGCCGTACAACTGGCTGAACTCCGGATCATTGGGAAACACCGGCGGCGTTTCGAGCGCATAGAGACGATAGTTCGGCTCTACGTATTCGATATCGGAGTGTGCGCGACATTGCGCCATCACTTGCTCCAAATCACGGCCCGGCGCCACTCTACCCTTTATGAAAGATAACTTCGGTGCGCTCGAAATTTGAACCACGCCCATGTCGCCGAGGCTCTGCACGGTATTCGCCAGCACGGTGCCGGCTTTGTACTTGATCACCAATTCGCCGGTGACGACGCGCGGTTTATTTTTCAAAGAAACTTGCGCTAGGGCCTGAAAGGCGAGAAACAGAATCATGCCTGCCATCACCAATTGAATTTTCAATTTCATTTTGCAATCTCCTTGCTTGGCTTCGGTTCATCCAGTGAACTAAATGTCGCAGCGACATTCTTACATCAGACTCAACTTCATTTTGATTTTTTATGACCCACAATTTTGTGGGGGTCTTCTCAAAAGCAAAGACACGCGCCGCGAGAAAAAATCTTATACAATGGGATTGTGCAGCTCGCCGAAACCGGAAATACTTGTCACCATGTGATCGCCGGGCGCGAGTGGCCCCACGCCTTCGGGCGTACCGGTCGCAATAATATCGCCGGGCTGCAATGTACAAAACCGCGAAAGATAGCTGATCAACTCGGCGACGGGAAAGACCATATCCGCGGTCGAGCCTTTTTGGCGCACGGCGCCGTTGACCGTGAGCGTGATTTCAAGTTTCTGCGGGTCCGCAACGCTGCCGCGCGGAATGAGATACGGGCCGAGCGGACAAAACGTGTCGAAGTTCTTCGCGCGAAACCAGGGTAAGCCCGCGCCGGCATCTTTCTTTTGCAGCTCGCGCGCGGTTACATCGTTGAGAATCGTATAACCAGCAATGAACTCCATCGCGTCCGCGGGTGAAATGTTCGAGCCGGTTTTGCCGATAATGATCGCCAGCTCGGCCTCGTGGTCGACTCGGCCAGCTTCACGCGGCAAACGCACCGGTTCCTCATGCGCAATCAACGCCGAAGGCGATTTGCCGAAGAAGATCGGTTCTTTGGGGAGCGGATTTTTCAGCTCATCGGCGTGGCCGCGGTAATTGCGCCCGATGCACAAAATTTTTTGCGGACGTGCAATCGGCAATTGCAGCTTTGGGTCCGTGGTGAGAATCAAATCTTTCAGCGGGCGGAACTCTTGCAGCGTTATGAACACTTCATCAAAAGATTCGGCGTGAAAAAGATCAAGCTCAACCATGACCTGCAAAAAGTGCAAGTCCGGCGCCTTGTTGTTCAGTTTGATTTGTTTGAAAATTTCCCACGCGCGGGTGAAGTTGTAGCGGGCAAAAGGCGCATTCGGTTTCTCGCGCCATTCCACGCCGATTTGAGGCTGCTGCTTTTGATTAAGGTAGGCGAATACGCGGGTCAACGGAAGTCCTTTCTGCATTTTTTGAAGAAGGTGGCAGCACTAAAAATGCGCGCGAATGGTAGCAACAATAGGCTCAAAAGGCAAGGGAAAAGTCCGGGCACAGGTGAGGTTTCAGTCATTGACGGTGTCATTCCTCGTTGCGCTTGCAATGCCAGACTCACGCGGCTTGCTTGTTGAGGGCGAGTTTTGTAGCTTGAAAATAACTTCAGCGTGTGAGCCTTCCGTCTCGGATTTTTCAAGGAGATTAAAGGCGGATGAGCTGCAACCAAACTTTACTAAACTTGAAAAGTCTAGTAAAGTTTTTGCTTTTTTAGCACAGCGTTCACTTTTAATAGACGAATCAACTCCATGATCACCTCCCCCAATCTCGAGCTTTCTCCTGAAGCGATGCAGCGTATGGGAGAAAGCTACCTGCGCGCGATCGTTGACCACCTCACGAACTTGCCGCAATCTCCGCGCTCCAATTTGGATAATGCTGCCGAAATCGCGCGTGCATTACGCGAACCTGCGCCGCAAAGTGGAACTCCCGTTGACGAGCTTCTGCAGTTTCTTATGCAGCGCGTTATTCCGCATTCGATCAATTCGGCGCATCCGGCGTATCTCGGTTACATTCCCGGCGGCGGGCTTTTTCCCTCCGCCGTTGCAGAGTTTCTCGCCGCCGCCGTGAATCGTTACGTAGGCGTATGGTATGCTGCCCCTGCAGCCGCGCGCCTCGAAACGAATGCGCTGGAATGGTTCGCGGAGTTCATGGGCTATCCCGCCGGCACACGCGGCATCTTTACAAGTGGCGGCTCTCTGGCGAATTTCAGCGCGGTGATCGCCGCGCGCAAACATATTCTCAACGAGAACATCAGCGCCGGCACGATTTATCTTTCCGATCAAACGCACCATTGCGTGATGAAAGCTGCAATGCTCGCCGGCATTCCGGAGCGCAACATTCGCGTGCTCAAGAGCGACGAATACTTCCGCGCCGTACCGGAATTCTTCGAGCTTGCCATCAAAGCCGATCTCAAAAACGGTTTGCGGCCTTTCATGATCGTCGGCAATGCGGGCACGACGAACACGGGCGCCATCGATCCGCTGCGCGAACTTGCCGAGCTGAGCGAGAAGTATTCGTTGTGGTATCATATCGACGGGGCATACGGCGGCTTTTTCAATTTGTGCGAGGAGGGCAAACGCAAACTGCTTGGCGTGGAGCGCTCGGATTCCATCGTGCTCGATCCGCACAAGGGGTTGTTTGTGCCCTATGGCTGCGGCAGTTTGCTGGTGAAAGACGGCGAACGATTGCGCCGCAGCCACGTGCTCAAAGCGGATTATTTGCAGGACCAATTCACGCCCGAAGATGAAACCAATTTTTCCGAGTATTCGCCGGAGTTGACCCGGCCGTTTCGCGGCTTACAGGTGTGGCTGCCCTTGAAGATGTTCGGTGTGCCCGCGTTTCGCGAAAATTTGGCGGAGAAACTGCGCTTGACGGAATGGATGTATGAGCGCTTCCTCGCAGAGCCCGGCTTTGAGTGTCTTTCCGTGCCCGAACTTTCGGTCATCACGTTTCGCTATCGTCCGCTACGAGGAGACATCGCCGCGTTTAACCGGCGTTTGCAGGCATTCATTATGAAAAGTGGAAAGCTGTTTCTCTCCAGCACCATATTGAAAGGACAGTTCGCGATTCGCGTGTGCATTTTGAGTTTTCGCACGCATCAAACGGAAGTGGAGGAGGCGTTTGAGGTGATTAAGTGGGCAAAAGAGGAGGTAGAAAAAACCGATTAAGGAGTTTTTGAATTTTCAAGCAGCCTTTTCGGGGAAACTTTTCTGATGCGCTTTGGCTTTGTTGAGTACAACGGCGCAATTTCTTTCAAAAATGTTCGCCCTTCGCTCGTGACAATTTGGAAGCCAGCATCAGCAAGCTCCTTGTTCAAATCGTTTTCAGTTGCTCGCAGCCAAGCTAGATAAGCCAAGCCGCTTTTTTCGTATTGCCGCTCAACTTGCTCTTGAAGACGATGTACTTCTTTCATCGTCGGGCTTTCCTGATGCTTTGCCTTTTTACGCATATTGGGCCTCATAATTCATAGGGACTAATGATTGTGATCGGTCGATAAGCGTGAAGCAAGTTGATGCCGTTGATCTTTTGCTGATTATTGTAATTGACCATGTGAGTAAAGTTCCAGCTCAACAAAATATCGCATTCGTAAAGAGTAGCTATGGCGGTATGAAAGGCATCATTCTTTGTCATGGTCACTACCCGTAAATACTCATTTGCCAATTCGATGCAAGCTGGTGTGAGCATTAGCATATCCAAGCCCTTCACTAGCGCAAGCAATTTTCTTTTCTTTCTCTTATTTGTCGTTGCATTGAGTTCTCTTATTGTGACATTTGATATCTTGAGGTGAAAGCTCGTCAATCTTTCATGCCAAGCGCGTTGAGTTACCCACTGCCTCTCTTGATCTTTATCGTTATAGTAAGCGCTGGGTATTGAAGAGTCCAAGTATATCGACGGTGGTTTCTGTGCCACTTAAAAGCTCTCAGGTGGAGTTGGGAAGCAGTAAATTGGGAACTCTTTTAGGAGATGAAATCGGCAAAGCTTTTGACCTCGCGTGCTTTTTTCGAAGCGACTTCGCGCAAAGCCCCTTCTAGCCCTTTGATGAAATCCGGCTGATATAAACGTTCTCGTCCAACGATCGCTTCGAGAAGTTTTCCGAGCTTTCTGTAAGAAGCGAGCAACTCCGACAATGTTTGGTCATCAAATCCGTGGTATGCGGAAGAAAGCTTGGGGCTTCTGGAGCGGCGTTTATGTGCTGTTGCTGACATTGTTTGCCTCAAAGGATTGGAAGCTCGAAAATTCTTAGCCACAATATACAAAACCTTTCCAGCGAATGCAATGAATCGCTCCGCCCGATGTTTTTAATCACAACTATCCGGGTACCTGCCTATGCCGTTTGCGAAATTTACATCGCTTTGCTGTTGCGCCGCCGCCCTCGTGGTGCACGCGCAGCAAAGAGACACGGTCAAAGCCGTGTCGCAGAACCCTTCTCCGATGGTGGAATACACGCGGCAGCATGAACGCATTCCACTACACGAGTACGAAGGAACGAAGTTCGAGGTGGCGCAGCTTTTTGCCAAGCCGGTCGAGGTGTTCATTCCACGGAAAAGCCGCAAGGCGCGCACGCTGGATGTGCTTTGGCATTTTCATGGCGCGAATTATCTCGTGCAGCATGCCGCGGCGCAGTATCGCGGCAATCTCGCCGCCATTTCGATCAACCTTGGCTCGGGCTCGAGTGTCTATGGCCGTGCGTTTGAAGATGCCACGAAATTCACCGCAGCGCTGGATTCGATCCTATTTCAACTCGAACGCCACTTGGGCCACGCAGTCCAACCGGGCAAGATCATTTTGAGTGGATTCAGTGCGGGCTATGGCGCAGTGCGCAAAATTCTCAGCACGCAAAGCAACTTCGCGCGCGTCGATGCCGTGCTTCTGCTTGATGGCTTGCACGCGAGTTATATTCCGGAAGGAAAAGTTTTAGCCGAAGGCGGCGTGATCGACAGCACCGGGCTGGCGGCATTCATGCGCTTTGCGAGTAATGCCGCGCGGCGGGAAAGCACGAAGCAGTTATTGATTACACACTCCGAAATTTTCCCCGGCACGTTCGTGAGCACTACGGAGGCGAGTAATTTTATTTTGCAGGCTTTGGGCATGAAACGCGAAGCGGTGCTCAAGTGGGGGCCGCTTGGCATGCAGCAACTCAGCGTTGCGCGGCGCGGCCGTTTCGAAGTGCAGGGCTTCGCGGGCAACACCGCGCCGGATCATATCGATCATTTGCATGCGGTGAAGGAGTTTTTGCGACGGTTGAGGGAATTATAATAATTGCGCGTGTAATGATCATTCAAAATTCATATGGCCCAAGAAAACGCGCGCCATCAAAATGAATAAGGTGAGACGGAGCTTCCGCAACCCACACTTCCGTTTCCCATGAGATTTCGGGCAAGTAGCGCGTCATTTCTGCGCGAGTTTGAAAGGCTGTAACGTATACGAGTCCCACTTTTGATTTCTTGAAAATTTTCTCCAACTCAATTCTGCGCTTGCTATCCACCGGACCATGGCTCGTTACTGCTTCGATCAGAAAAAGCCATCTTCTCGTTTGATCAAAGACCACCACATCCGGTATTTTGCCATGAGAATCGACGTGCAGGTTTAAATCTTCCATCATTGCTTTGTCGAAGTAACCCCACTTGGAACCAGTATCTCCCACATAGACAACTTGTCCGTCCGGCACAAACCGCGGACAAAAATTTTCTATTATCTGTTTGATCAACTCGCTGTGCTTCCCAGGAGAGAGCTGGATATTCAATCCAGACTCAGTGGACACGGGCACCAGAAGCATATTCCTTTCACGTGCATATTTTTGCTTTAGAGTCTCACGCCTACCACTACAACGTTAAGTTCACAGTGAGGAGTAAAAAAATTTTCAAAGCCCTAGAGGACAAACAGCAAACAGTCCACTAGATTTTAATAAAAATCTTTTTAGCTTCTATGGGCATGAAAACCACTCATGCCCAAAGAATTTGTCAAGCCACGCCGCCGCCTTCGGGGCGCAAGCCGCAAATGAATATTGCGCCGCGTGAGGTGGAAGGTTTGTTGGAGCAATTGCAAAACTTTCACGCGGTGTTTGCACCTTTGTTTCAACGCCAAGAACAGCGTCATCATGCTCTGCAATACATGCAAGGCCAGATGCTGGACGTGGAACGCAAATCTATCGAACCCATGGCGCGCGCGTTAAACGATGGAAACGTCCAAGCGCTGCAGCAATTCACCAGTGCTTCGCCGTGGTGCGATGAACCGATCATTCAACAGCATCATCGCCAAGTTGCAATCACACTGGGGCGCCCCGAGGGCGTGATCGCAGGGGATGGCTGCGACTTTCCCAAACAAGGCGACGAATCCGTGGGCGTGACGCGGCAATACTGTGGCGCGTTGGGTAAAATCGCCAATTGCCAAGCGAGTGTGCTGCTGGTGTATGCGAGCGACGCGGGTTACACGCTGATTGATCGTCGCCTCTACATGCCGGAAGATTGGTTTACGCCGGAGTATGAAGCGCGGCGGCAAGCGTGTGGCGTGCCCGAAGATTTAAAATTCCAAACCAAGAATGACTTGTGTTGGAATATGTTGTCGGCCGTGATTTCCGCCGGGCTGTTGCCGTTTCAATGGGTGACGTTTGACGAAGCGTTTGGCCGCGATCGCACCTTGCTCAATCGTATTGCGCAAGCGCAGAAATACTACTTCGCGGAGATTCCGCGTTCGATCACGGCGTGGCGTCGTCGCCCCAAAGTGTTGCCGCCAACGACAGAGACGGAGGACGGGCGTTCGCGCAAACACGCGCAGTTAGCGCCCACGGCACGCGCGGCGAAACGGATCGAACAGATTGCGAAAAAACTTTCCGACGAACACTGGCGACGCGTCATCGTGCATGAAGGCACGAAAGGACCGGTCGAAGTTGAGATCGCCATGATGCGTTTGATCTTCTCAGAGGACGGCCTGCCTGGTCGGGAAGAATGGGCGATCATTCGTCGCACTTCGGCGCGGCACCCCCTCAAAGAGTGGAAATTTTTTCGCAGCAATGCGCCCGCAGACCTGGCATGGCAGAAGCTCGCGGAAATGGTCGCCTGGCGTTGGCCGATTGAAACCGTCATCGAAGAATGTAAGGGCGAACTGGGCATGGATCATTACGAAGTTCGCAATTGGCGCGGTTGGCATCATCACATGACCATGACCATGCTTTCGCATCACTTCTTGGTGCGTGTGCGTGTCAACCTGGGAGAACAAGCGCCCGCGTTGACGGTTTCGCAGGTGCGCAAGCTGTTGCAAGTCGTGCTGCCGCAATCCCGCTACGATGCGAAGAGTATTCTACAAGAGATTCAAAGAACACAAAAACAAAACTACGCCGCATATCGTTCGCACCGCAAACGCCGCCGACAAAAATCACGGTTACCGACTTAACGTTGTAGTACTAG
>JABWAN010000368.1 GCA_013361015.1 Candidatus Zhuqueibacterota bacterium
CTAACTGGGCGCGCACGCATGCGCGAATTAACCCAACTTCATATCGAAGTCGGTGGAGTTACCCCACGTTTTTGCTCCACGCAAGCAGTGCAACTGAAAAGGCAACGCCAATCTTGAGTTTGATGGCGAACAAAGCAGAAGCGTTTATGGCATGAAGATTGGAAATGTAAAGTTGGGCCGTGCAATACGGTTAGGGTTAGACGTGATGATGATGATGACATCTCTTGGCTCTCGCAACTGGTCTTGCCCGATTGCAGTATTGTGGCATTGACTTCCAGCGCAGTAGACTCACGGCTCATGCTATGTTGCTGGCGGCCAATTGAGATCACAGCTTGGGTGACAACGGCCGCTGGCAATTTTGCCTTCGGCAGAAGATGTAATCATCTAATTGGGTCCAGAAAAACAACTAGAACTCTTATTAGGAATACGCTCAGCCGGCATGGCTCAACACTGGCCGCTTCGAAAATTCCGTTCTTGACTTTCGCATGCTTAATCACTATGCTCGCAGTGCTTGGGCAGCGACGCGAGAGCGGTAAAGCTCGCTTCGAAGGCGCGGGCTGAGCTTTATTTTTCTCACGCTGCATTCAGGACCTGCCTTTTAGGATGGCTTTTCTTCCTTCGTCAACCAAATACATCCATTCTTCTGCAAGACCAATCTCAGCAAGTGAATAACAGGAAAGCCTGCATAATTCATTCTATAGTTTTAATCAACACGAGGAGAAGGAGGTCTTATGTCTCTACTGTATACTGCCCTGATTGGGCTAGTGGTCGGCGTCGTTGCGAAATTTTTGATGCCGGGAAAAGATCCGGGAGGAATCCTTGTGACCATGGTGTTAGGAGTCGGCGGGGCCTATCTCGCTACTTTCTTAGGCCAATTCGTTAACTGGTATCAACCGGGAGAAACCGCGGGGTTCATCGCCGCCGTGTTCGGCGCGATGTTGATTCTGTGGCTGTATCGACTTTTTATGAAGAAAAAGGCATGAACCATTTGCGGTGCTCGCTTGCTCTGTAAAGCCACGAGAAATACTCGTGGCTTTTTTTGTTTATATCAATGCCTGCAACTTGCTATAGCCCGCACGGCTCACCGGCAATTGCGCGCCGTCATTGAGCACGACGCGGCGGCTGTCCTTCGCATACAATTCGATTTTGGCGATCCGTTCGAGATTGACGATATACGAGCGATGAATTCGCACGAAGCGCCGTGCATCCAGATTGCGCTCCAATTCGGCAAGCGCAATGGCTTTGAGATGCGTTTGGCCCAGCGCCTTAATGGCAACGTAGTCATCCTGCGCTTCCAAGTAATCAATCTTGCCCACGGGAATAACGCGCACCTCCGTACCTTCTCGAATCAAAATCCGTTCAAGCGGCGAATTTGACCCACGTGCAGCCGTGGCCAATTCAGCGAAAGGCACTGCTTGCTCTCTTCCGAGCAGATTCTGAGCATGCTGCAGCGCTTCGGCAAAACGTTCTGCACTGAAAGGCTTCAAAAGATAATCCACCGCGTGCACGGCAAATGCGCGCAGAGCATATTCATCATACGCGGTCGTAAATATCACTGCGGGCCGGCGTTCCACCAGTTCCAACACCTCGAAGCCGTTGAGCTTGGGCATTTGCACATCGAGAAAAATCAGATCGGGCTGCAATTCCGTGAGGGCTTTAACAGCTTCAAACCCGTTCGTGCATTCAGCGACGATTTCGACTTCCTCGTGCGCCGCAAGATATTCCCGCAAGAGCTGGCGCGCCAGCTCTTCGTCGTCTATTAGCAACACGCGGATTTTGTGGAGAGATTTTTCCGCACTCATTGTTTTTTTCCAAATGCGAAACAGAGCCTAAGCAAATGCCCGCGCGGGGGTAGGTGCTACGTTGCGAGAATCCAACTACGCAGTCCCACAGGGCAGCACAATTCTCACGTGAAAATATTCGGCGAGATTTTCCCATGCTATTGCGGCATTGCCGCCATACAAAGTTGCCAGACGCTTCGAGACATTCTGCAATCCCATGCCTTCGCCCCGACGCTGCGGCCGATCGGGATCGCACGGATTGGTGAGGACAATTTCCAAGCGTTCCGCTCTTTTTTGGGCGCCCAACACAATGACGCCGCCTTCCAAGAGATGCGCAATGCCATGATTGACGGCATTCTCCAACAGAGGCTGCAACAAGAGCGCGGGCACCGGACAACTTTCGGTTTCCGTGTCGACATGCTTTTCCACTTGCAAGCGGGTGCCGAAACGTATCCGCTCAATAGCGAGATAGTTGTCCAGCAATTTTAGTTCTTCCGCCAAAGGTATGCGGGTGTCAGCTTTCATCGCCAGGCTTTTGCGCAGGAACTCGGACAGGCGCAGACACATTTCGCGCGCCCCATTGGCATCGATGGTCGTGAGCGCGCTCAGCGAATGCAGGCTATTGAACAAAAAGTGCGGGTGGATTTGCGCTTTCAGATTTTGCAGTTCCGCTTCGCGCGCGAGGAGCTGCAATTGCAGCAAACTTTTTTCAATATTGCGCGTGTTTTCAAACGCGATGAAAAGGTAATGCATCACGGACATGAGCCAAAAGAGCAAGACTGCCGCGCCTGCAAGCAACGCCACATTTTGCGGAAAGCGAGTATTCAGGCCATTGAACCAAGGAAACCTCGCCAGTGTTTCCGCCCACACTTTGCCGAGCAACAACCAAAGCCCCGCGGAAGAAAGAGCTGCCAAGACGTGTACACTGAACAACTGAACCAAGCTGCTTCGTTCCACCGCAAAGGCGCGACATAGATACCAAGTAGAAAGGCACACGAACGCATACAGCAACATCAAGGGCACGACAAACGCCAGTGCTTCCCGCCAGGACAAGTTACCCGCGAGCGTTGTCAACGCCGCCAGCAAGAGTGCAAGCGCCAGCCATGCTGCGAGATAAAGCGCAAGCTTGGCTCTGTGCGCGAGAATCGGGTGCATGCAAATTTTCCGCTGCTAGCTCGCAAGAAACTTTTTGAGCGCAAGAACCGCGATTGCGCTCAAGATGATTCTTTCAGAAGGTATTGCAACCTAATTGACAATCTCCACACCGCCCATGATCGCGTGGCCCTTAATGAGCAGCCGCTTCGTGCTGTTTTGTGGATGAAAAGTTTTATCATCAAAACCGCCCAAGATCGGCATGCCCTGCACATCCACGCTCCAATCATTCGGAACCTTAATATCGACGCCGCCCCAAAAGGCGAAGATATTGATCACCGCCGGGCTGTTTTGCATCGAAGCCTGGCGCAGATCAATTTCACATCCGCCCATAATCGCCGTCAACTCGCCGCGGCGAAAGTCCGGACTGCTGTTCGAGCGCTTCACGCCACCTAAGATCGCAGCGGCATAAATGTTTCCTTCAACACCGTTGCCGGTCGCCATGTTTCTACTTACCTCCCACGCCCGCCAAACCAAAGAGGCGCCGATAAACACCAAAAGCAGCGGCCAGTAGTCCCAAATGTCAAAATAGATGATGCGCAAATTGTCCAGCAATAGTGCGACGCCGATGATGGTGAAGACTGCACCCGCGATGCGGCCGGAGGAGCCGCGTGGCTGCACGATTTTGCTCAGGCCGAATATGATAAGGATTGCCGGCCAGAAATCCCAGTAATCTCCCGCGTAAATATACCCCAAATTGTCCAACAGAAAAATCACGCCAAGCACAATCACGCTCGCGCCTAGAATCATTTGCGGCGTAAGACGGAAAGCCGATCGCTCGTTCATATAACCTCCTTTGCAATGTGATGACCATTTTGTTTGCTCAAGATACGGCCAGGCACAAAGCAGGATGCGGAGAATTCCGCCAACGGAGGTTTAGCGTCGGCGAATGGCGACGGAATTTCTGCCTTGACCTTTTAGAGATGATTCGGTTACTTGTGGCATGCAAACATGGCAAGGAGGAGAGTCATGAACAACAAATATAACGTGGTACTGCTGTTCGGGCCTCCCGGCTCGGGCAAAGGCACATGGGGGAAAATTTTGGGTATGATGCCGGGCTTCTTTCATGTTTCTACGGGCGATATGTTTCGTATGTTGAATGTCGAAAGCAAGCTAGGGTTACGTGTGATGGAGATCATTCGCAAAGGCGAGCTAGTGCCGGATGATATTACCTTCAACATGTGGCAGGAGCACGTGAAAAATGCCGTCTTCGTTGGCTCGTTCCGCCCGCAAAAGGATGTGCTAGTATTGGACGGCCTGCCGCGCACTAAACCACAGGCTGAGATGCTGCAAAGCGTCGCGGCCGTGCGTGCAATTTTGAAATTGGATTGCGAAGACCACGAAATTTTGATTGAGCGTCTGCACCGCCGTGCGGTGTTGGAAGGACGTGGCGACGATGCCAATGAAGCAATAATCCGGCATCGCTTCGAAATTTATAATCGGCAAATTCAACAAACCCTCGCTTTCTATCCGCGGGATATGATGGCATACATTGATGTCACCATCCCGCCGGTGCGCATTTTGGCTGCAATTGGAAACGTTTTGTCGAAATCGCTCACGAGCATGTCATAAGAAAAGCTCAAAAGCGGTTTCAGAAAAAACCCGTTTGGAAAGTATCGCTACTTGACTTTTCCAGCCGGGCGTTGCATTATGTTGCATCTTCATCAAAGCACCTAAATCAAATTCATTCACAACCAATCACTGCCTAAACGAAAGGCGAAACCATGCGAGAAATCAATCAAGCCGGACTAGACCTGGTCAAAAGTTTCGAAGGTATTTTGGACGGCGATCCGACGACCGTCAATCTCGATCCCTATTTAGACCCGGTCGGAATTTGGACCATCGGTTGGGGACACGCAATTCGGGTAGGCAATGACTTTCTGCGCGGGCGTGAAAATCGCGGCCGCGTGAAAGAGATGTATCCCGACGGCCTCACTTTGGCGCAAGCCGAAACCCTGCTGCGCGCCGATCTGTTGGACAAGTGCCGCGACGTGGAGGCGCTCGTTAAAGTGCCGCTCAACGACAATCAATTCGCCGCACTGGTCAGCTTTGCATATAATGTCGGCTCGGGCAATCTCAGCCGCTCGACTCTGCTGCGGCTTGTGAATGAAAGAAATTTCGTAGCCGCTTCGCAAGAATTTCCTAAATGGAATAAAGCGGATGGCAAAGAGCTGGCCGGGCTTACCAGGAGACGCATGGCGGAAGCGGCGCTGTTCATGAAAGCTTAGGGCACAGTGTTGCAGCTTATGGGCGGGCAAGTCGCATTCAAAAACAAAACTCCGCTCAGTACAATCTCCTCCGACAGCCGCGCTCCCTCAAGTTGCAATTCCAGTGGACTCCCGGCTGCGGGCAATCTTTTTGCCTTTGTAATGGGCTAAGCCTGGGGCGAGTCATCCCGACCTGCTCAAAGCGATTGCCACCACACGCGTTGCACCAGCTTGTTTCGCGACGCGCGCACAAGCCGAAATGGTTGCGCCCGTGGTGATGACATCATCAACCAAAATCACGGTACGGCCATGGAGCACCGCGTCCCGGGCTGATGCAAACGCATCCGTGACATTGTGTTTTCGCTCCAACGCACTCAATGAAGCTTGCGAGTCGGTGAATTTCACCCGACGAATTGCGCGTGGCCACGTTTCCAGATTCCAGAGTTTTGCAAAGACCTGCGCAAGCAGGAGGCTTTGATTGAATCCTCGTTCGCGCAGCCGGCGAGGATGCAGTGGCACCGGAATCAAAACCGGCGAAGCCGGCAGCACAAGAGCTAGTTGCTCGCGCATGCGCAGTGCGGCGAGCGCTGCAAAAATTTTTGCAAAAGAGGGATGATCGCGATATTTCATGGTGGGAATGAGAACCGACATCGCGCCGCGATACGGCCATGCCGCAAAGTCAAATTCACAATCTTCGGCAAAGATGGCAGTGGGGGGAGTAACACGCCAATTGCGCGGAGGGGGAATCGGCTCGGCCTGCACGTGCTGCCAGCAATTTTCACAAAGAAAGCGACAGTGCGTTGCCACTTCAAAGCCGAGACACAACAAACATTGCGGTGGATAAACAAGCGCGACTACGTCTTCACGTAGTCGCGCCAAGATTTTCATCGCCCCCAACATGCTCACCTCTCACTTGTTCCCGCCCACCGGAAAGGTAAACGCCAAAGCCAGTTGCGGCTCGAATCGTCGTTGTACTTTGTAAGTCTGCGTGGCTTCATCAAGCCGGAAGGTCCACAGATAATCCATGTAGAAAATCAGGAAGGGGTAAATTTTATAACCGAGGCCGACGCGCGCGGCG
>JABWAN010000369.1 GCA_013361015.1 Candidatus Zhuqueibacterota bacterium
CTCCGTTCGAAAGATCGGCGCGAACAGGAGCACAAGATAAAGCACGCCGAACACGGTGGCGAGTTGATCCCAGCGCGTGAACCCGATTTTTAAATCAAACAAAATGAAATTCGGCTCGGAGGCCGGAAGGAGAATTTGCAATACGGAATGCACGGTCCAAAATGCAAACCAGAGCACGAGCATTTGCCACGCAATCTTCGCGCTGCCGTGCAATTGCAGGCTTTGATGAAATTGCGGCAGTTCGATTTGTTCCCGCCGGAATTTTGCGGGGATGAAAAGCAAAGCGACTTGCGCCCACGCGATCACTAACAGCACACCGACGAGCGGCAAGCTCCAACCGAACCATGAAAGGAAATTGATCTTCTCCCTCCCTGCCACGTTGAAAATTTCCATCTGCGCGAGCATAAACGCGTTGGCCGGGCTGCCCACGAGCGAGCCCATGCCGCCGATGTTGCAGCCATAGATCACGATAATCACGATGGCCGTGGTCAAGCGGCGCGCGATTTTTTCGTTGTGATTCTGCTCGAAGCTTTGGCGCAAAGTTTCGAGCATGGGCAGAAGCGTGAGTGCAGCGATGAAGTTCGGCGTGAACATGGAAACCAAAGCCGCGGCGCAGAGCAAATAGAACAGAAACCGCTGCACGGAATGATTGCGCCCATGAAAAAGCCGCGCAAAAAACTGCTCGACCAATTCATAACGCACACTGAGACGAGAAATCAAAAAGCCGGTAATGAAAAGGAAGACGTAGGACATGTTCAGTTTTGCAGGCTGATGGCAGTTCCAGGTTGCTTATCTCTTGCAGAAATTTTAATCAACGATACACAAAATTCTCTTCGTGCACAACATGGATTTTTCATCTTTAAATCAACATGCCTGCAATCGCCGCGGTCATCCAACTCGCAAGCGCGCCGCCGAACATGGCACGCAAGCCGAGTTTGGCGAGATCGCTGCGGCGCTCGGGCGCCATGCCGCCGATACCGCCGATTTGAATCGCAATGGAAGAAAAATTCGCGAAGCCGCAGAGCGCATACGTGGCAATGATATTCGCGCGATCGCTCATGCCGCCGGTTTTGATCAATTCCGAAAGCTCTTTGTAAGCGATGAACTCGTTGATCGAAATTTTCGTGCCGAGCAAATTGCCGAACTCCAAACAATCCTTCCACGGTACGCCCATGAGCCATGCCAGCGGCGAGAAGAGCCATCCGAACAACACGCGCAATTCACTCGGAAAATAGGGGAAGCCAATCGCGGCGAGCGCATCGTGAATCACGCCCATGCCGGAATTGACGACCGCGATGATGGCGATGAACGCCAGCAGCATCGCGCCGACGTTGACCGCGAGCTTCATGCCGTCCGCCGCGCCAATCGCCGCAGCTTCGATCACATCGCCCGCAACCTTTTCCGGCGGTACTTTCACGTGTCCGCGCGTTGCCGGCTCTTCCTTCTCCGGCAAAATGATTTTGGCCATAACCAGTGCCGCGGGCGCGGACATCACGCTCGCCGCGAGAATGTGCGAGGCGGGAATGCCCATGCGAATGTAGCCCGCCATCACGCCGCCCGCAATCGTCGCAAAGCCGCCGCACATGATCGCCATCAATTCCGAATTGGTTGCCTTCGCAACAAAAGGTCGAATGAGCAGCGGCGCTTCGGTTTGTCCGACGAAAATATTCGCCGAGCATGACAGCGACTCCGCGCCGCTCGTGCCCATAGTTTTCGCCATCACCTTCGCGATGCCTTCCACAACTTTTTGCATGATGCCGAGATGATAGAGAATCGACATCACTGCCGAAAAGAATATAATGGTGGGCAGCACCCCGAGCGCGAATTGAAACCCGAATGTGTTTTGATACTCTTGCTTGACGATGTTGCCAAAGAGAAATTGCGTGCCGTAATCCGTGAAACTTAAAAACGCGGCGACCTTGTCGCCGGTCCATTGAAACACGATTTTGCCGGCGTCGGTCCAGAGTATAAAAATGCAAAAAGCAGTTGCAGCGCCGTGCCCCACAGCACCACGCGCCACGGCACGTTGCGGCGATCATAAGAGATCAACCACGCCAATCCCATCAACGCGACCATTCCGAACAAGCTGATCAACTTCTCCATCCTCACCTCCGTTTGATTTGGTTTGAATGCTCAGCGCGCTTCTTTTGTTGGGTCGCTGCGCGTTGTTGCTTTTCTTCTCTGCTTGTTTATCTGACCTTGTCTTTGCAAGCCGGCTGACTTAAAGCGCTTCGCAAATTTCAAAAAGCAAAAGCGCACGCTCTGATGAGTTTCGGCCTTCAAATGCGATAATCAACTCGTAGCCCCGGCTCCTTGTGGGCCGCTGTTCATGCACGTTTCATTGCCCCACAAGGGGGCAGGGCTACCGGCTTTATCCTCAAATGAACAACGGCGCGAGCACGAGCGTGATCGTGCTCAACAGTTTGATGACCACGTGCAACGAAGGCCCGGCCGTGTCTTTGAACGGATCACCGACCGTGTCGCCGACAACCGCAGCTTTGTGCGTCTCCGAACCTTTGCCGCCATACGCACCGGTCTCGATGAATTTCTTCGCATTGTCCCACGCGCCTCCGCCATTGTTGAGCATAGTGGCGACGAGAATACCGGTCATCGTGCCGACCATCAATAATGCAGCCACGGCTTCTGCGCCGAGACCGAATTGTTTGAAAATAAATCCCACGGCGATTGGCGTAGCGACGGTGAGCACGCCGGGCAACACCATTTGCTTAAGCGCGCCCGCGGTCACGATATCAACGCATTGGCGATAATCCGGTTTGGCCGTACCCTGCAGAATGCCGGGGTTCTCTTTGAATTGCCGCCGCACTTCGTTGATGACATAATACGCCGCTTTGCCCACTGCGCGAATCGCGAGCGCAGCGAACAAAAAGATCAACGTCGCGCCGAGCAAGCCGCCGATGAACACTTCCGGCTTGGCAATGTCAACCGCTTGCAACGGCTTGCCAAAATTTTTCAACTCATCGAGATAAGCGGAGAAGAGCAGAAAAGCTGCGAGCGCTGCGCTGCCAATCGCATAACCCTTCGTCAAGGCTTTCGTGGTGTTGCCCACGGCATCGAGGCGATCGGTTTTCTTGCGCACTTCTTCGGGCTGTTGGCTCATTTCAATAATGCCGCCGGCGTTGTCCGCAATCGGGCCGAACGTGTCCATTGCGAGAATGTAAGCCGCGGTGCCGAGCATGCCCATCGTCGCCACCGCAGTGCCGAACAAACCCGCGTGCGGCAAACCGCTCGCCTGGCCGAGATGATACGAGCCGATGATGGCAACTGCGATGACGAGCACCGGCAACGCGGTGCATTCCAACGCCACAGCAAAGCCGGTAATGATGTTGGTCGCCGGGCCGGTTTGTGAAGCCTCGGCGATTTCTTTCACTGGACGATACTTGTATTCCGTGTAGTATTGCGTGATGTAAACGAACGCCATGGCCGTGGCGAGCCCAATCAAACCGCACAACCAGAAATGCCACCACGCTTGCGGCGCTTGCGGCGAGTTCAACAGCCAGTAACATCCGACCCCGAAACCAATCGCGGCCAGCACCGTGGTGAAATAATATCCGCGATTGAGTGCGCTCATGGGATCGCCGTCTTCTTTGGTATGAACAACCATAATGCCGATGATCGAAGCGATCAAACCGAGCGCGCGCGCCACGAGCGGAAACATCATCACGCCGATCACGCCGGCGGAGAAAGCAATGCCGCTTTGTTGCGCGCCCAGCGCAAGCGAAGCGCCGAGAATCATCGCGCCGATGTTTTCCGCGGCGGTGGATTCAAACAAATCCGCGCCGCGTCCCGCGCAATCGCCGACATTGTCGCCCACGAGATCGGCAATCACCGCCGGGTTGCGCGGATCATCCTCGGGAATACCGGCCTCGACTTTGCCCACGAGATCCGCGCCGACGTCCGCAGCCTTCGTGTAAATACCGCCGCCGAGTTGCGCAAACAACGCGACGAAGCTCGCGCCAAAACCGTAACCCACGATCAAAAACGGAATGTGCTCCGGCTTCGTGCCGAACGCTTCGAGGATTGCAAACAATCCGCCGACGCCGAGCAAGCTCATGGCCACGACGAACAAGCCGGAAACCGCGCCGCCGCGCAACGCGATTTGCAAGCCGCGATTCAAGCTGGTGCGCGAAGCCGAGGCCGTGCGAATGTTCGCGCGAATCGAAACGAACATGCCCATGTAACCGGCGATAGCCGAGCAAATTGCACCGAGAATGAACGAACCGGCAACGTAGGTCGCGAGCAGCGCCTCTGAAACCGGGTCGTGCTCCGAACCGGGGCGGACAAAAGCATACAAGAGATACAAAATCGCGGCAACGGGTATCGTCAACGCGGCGATGGTTTTGTATTGCCGCGCGAGAAACGCTTCCGCACCTTCGCGAATCGCATCGGCAATTGCACGCATCGCCGCGGTGCCGTCGTCGTTTTTCAAGACCCACTTGGCGAGATAAACCGCGAAGAGCAACGCAAAAATGCTGCACCCTAAAGTTAGTCCGAGTTCCACATTGGCTCCTTGATTTTGTTCGTGAATGTTCAGCCCCGCATGCGGGAATTGTGGTCATAATTTAAGCCGATTCGGAAAGTGTTTTGGCAAGGCGTCACACATAAGTGGTAAGGTAGCGCAGTTGTTTGGATTGCACGCAGGAAACTTACGCTACCCAACGTCATTGGCACCTTATGTGCTTTGGCTTTTCCGAGAATTCGGGATGGAACACTTATTGGGGGAAGAAAAACAACTCAACCTGCGGAGGTGTGCTCACAGAAGGGTTGGCGATAGGAACAACGAGGAAGGTTAAATCGAAGGTCGTTGTCAAAAGAATAATCGTGAAATTCGACCGTCCGTTTGATCTCGGCAAACAGAAAAAATTTTGCATCCAGCAAAACATGGTGCGCCAACAGGGGATTCGTCGAGATCCCGCCTCCTTCTTGTGAGGAGTTTTTCGGAAGACTGCGCGCGATTTCCAAAGTCATGGCGGACATATCGATCTTGTCGAACGCCTGAGTGTCTTGCGCTTTTGAGTTGAGACCTTGATAAAGGGAAAGCGAGGGAATCACCCCGATGGGCGGCAAAGCGGTGAGAAGGCCAGCGATCATTCCCCAAACAAGCAAGTCGTGCGCAATTTTGTGAGAGGGTCTTTTCATCAAATGCCGGAGACAGACAAAAGCCGTTTAGCTCAAAAAAAGTGCGCAGAGCATACGAAAAGCGCAAATGAAAGTCAAGCGATGAATCATGTCGTTTTTCAAGCCGTGGCTTGCCGAGCTTGCGCTAACACCTGTCTCTTCCAATACAGATAAAACGGAATGCCCACCAGCACGAGCAGTAAGCCGACGAGCGAATCCGCGGTTTGCTCAACGAGCGTGTTGAGCACGAACAACGTGGCAACGACGACGAAAACGGCCGGCACCATGGGATAACCCGGCGTGCGATAGGCGCGTTGGGCTTTGGGAAATTTCCTGCGCAGAATAAATACACCGACCGCGAAGTACCGGTTGCTATTTCCGGAACATTGGAAAAAATCAAGCTCGCAGAAACGATTGAACTGAAAAAGGATTCCATTCCGCTTACGGATCGACACTTTGTAAAAGTGAAAGACAGCAGCGGCGCGCAAATAATGACTTACTCGTTTCCGGATTATACCAAGAACATCAGGAATCCTGAACGACTGAAAGAAGGAGACAAACTATATCTCACGAGCACGAACATATTTCAGTCGGTGAATCCGGGTTGGGTGATATTACTGACGCCATTGGTTGTTGGAGTATTCATGATGTTACGTAAGCGCGGACGTGAGCCATCGACACCGGCAAAGATTGCTTGGGGATTGGTGATCAGTGCGCTTTCTACGTTGGTCATGGTTGGCGCGGTGTATGCAGGCAGCAATGGAGAAATCAAAGTTTCTTCGTGGTGGTTAATTGCATCTTACGGAGTAATTACAGTAGGCGAACTTTGCTTAAGTCCGATGGGATTGAGTCTTGTATCCAAACTCTCTCCTCCGCGCTTAACAGCGTTGATGATGGGAGGATGGTTTCTTTCTACTTCGCTTGGAAACAAGCTTTCCGGAATTCTCGCCAGCATGTGGAAGACTTATGACAACAAAGCCAATTTCTTCCTTGTGAACTTTGCTTTACTTGGATTGTCGGCGTTGGCAATATTCCTGATGTTGCGTTGGTTGAATAAAATATTCAAGGAAC
>JABWAN010000370.1 GCA_013361015.1 Candidatus Zhuqueibacterota bacterium
CTTTGACGACCTCGGCGCTGATTGCAATCAAATAAATCGGCTTGCCGCGATATTCAAATTCCGTGACGCCGTATAGATCAATGGCCTCGACTTCCGGCTGTTGCGACAAGAATGCGATAAGCTCGGGCGCGATTTTGGCCTGCCACTTCGCGGTGGCAAAACCCGAAGCCGCGAGATAGACATCGCCTTCCAAAATGTGATTCACCCACACATTGATGGTACTGCGAAAGCTCGTGATCATCAAACGCATGCTGAGCAACATGGACAACGACAGCATAAGCGCCGCAATCGCAACTGCGGTGCGACTCAGCGCCGCGCGAATGCCGCGCGTGGCGAGCAAGCCAGGCTGGCCGGCGTGTTTGAGGCTGATCGGCGCAAGCTTCTTTGTCAGCCAAATACTCAAAAGCGGCGTTGCGCAAATCGCTGCGAGGCCGAGGCTGAGTGCGACAAACAATCCACCCCAAAAGCTGGCTGTGAAAAAGTACGCCAGCACGGCCATAAGCATCCACAATACGCCGAGCCATGCGAATTTCAGCGCCCATTTACCCGCGCGTGACTCCAAGCTCGAACGCCGCACTGCGAGAGCCGCGGAAGTGGATGCCGCCTCAAATGCCGGCAAGGCTGTCGCAACCAAAGTCGCGAGCAGGCCGAGTCCAAACGCTTTGAGCATAAGCACGGGACGCAACGCAACGCCTTCGAATTTGAGAAAGACATAAAGCTGCGAAATGGTGCTGCTCACCGCCTTCGTCGTGTATTGCGCGAGCGCGAAGCCAAGCACCAGCCCGAGTAGCGCGCCGACAACTCCGAGCGCGAGCGCTTCGAACAACGCGGTGCCCATTATCTGCCTGGGCGTCACGCCCAAACAACGTAGAATGCCAAGCTGCCTGCGTCGATGCATGACTGTAAACAGCATCGTGTTATAGATGAGAAACATGCCGACAAACACGGCAAGAAACGACAAAGCCGTGAGATTCAAGCGAAACGAGTGCAGCATATCATCCACGCGCTGGGTTCTGCCGCTCGGGGCGACGATTTGCAGCGTGGGAGGCAACGCCTCGCGCAGTCGCGTAATCTGTTGCGCGCTTGCGATTAAATCCATGCGATCGACATAACCGATCTTTCCCAACACCTCTTGCGCAGTGCTGATATCGCAAATCGCCAAATGATCGAACCCGAGTTGCGCCAGCAAGGTCGCGGGAATTTTCCCGACCACAAACAGCGCGCGCCATTGACTGCCGACGAGCACGTGCAGCGTATCGTCGTGCGCAATGCCATGCTTTTTCAAAAAACTCTCGCTCACCAGCACGGCACCCGGCTTGATTAAAACTTGCAAACCGCCAGCCTCAAACCTCGCGTCGCGGCTCTGAGTATTCTGCGCCAACGCTCCAAAGTCGCGAAACGGCGCATCTAAAAACGGATCGACACCGAGAATATGAAGCGCGTCTCTATCGGCCTCGCGGCAAGCGGCGACGTATTCAATAACGGGCGCGGCCTGCACATTCGGCTGCCGAAGCACCCACGCTGCGAGCGCATCCGCAATGCCATTCGGCCCGCCGTGAATTTGATGCGTGGCGCGACCGGTCACGACTGCGACGCTGCGCCGAAAGCTCGCCATCGCATTTTCATTTGCCAGATCGATTCCCAACATCACTGCGACACCAATGGCGATGCCCAACAAACACAGGAAAGTCTCAAGCGGGCGCCGCCGCAAATGACGATAGTTGAAAAGTCGCAGCAAACGAAACATGATTTGGCCGAATCTGACTGTGGTTGCAATCCCGAAGGGTCGGGAGGCATTCAAAATTTTTGTATGTGCAGAATTAAACCCTCGACTGCGTCGAGGGTGGAATATTGCTCGCGTACAAACTATTGAGAACTGCTTCGCTTGAAAGCGCCGTAATCTTGCCGTCGCGCACTTGATAGAGACGATCCGCGAAGCGCGCCGCCTCGACGCTGTGGGTGGCGAGCAAAACCGTCCTGCGTTCTTGCACGGCCAGTTGCTTGAGCAGATTCAAAATGTTCAAACCGTTTTCCGAATCGAGATTGCCGGTCGGCTCATCGGCCAAAATCAACGGAGGATCGTTGATCAGCGCGCGCGCAATGGCAACGCGCTGTTGCTGGCCGCCGGAGAGTTGCTCGGGAAAAGCCTCGCGCCGATCGCGAATACCCAAACGTGCGAGCAACGCCACCGCGCGCTCGTCCAGGCCGGGCAGCGCCTTTTCGCGCAATTGGCCGGGCAGCAATACGTTCTCAAGCACGGAAAGCGTGGGCAGGAGATTGAAGAATTGAAATACGAATCCGATTTTCTCACGCCGCAGCAAGGTCAACTGCGTGTCGGTCATTGCCGTGAGTTCTTGGTCTTCAAAAAAGATTTTGCCGGAGGTGGGGGGATCGATGCCGCTGATCAAATTGAGCAGCGTGCTCTTGCCGGAGCCGCTCGCGCCATAAAGGGCGACGAACTCACCACGCGCAATGGTGAGATCGACTTCGTGTAAAGCATGCGTCGCGTAAGGGCCGACGCCGTAGGTCTTGGAGATGTGTTCAACGCGAATCAAGCACGTCCTCTTCTGCTTGATGGGTTGTCGGAGAAATTAGGCCATGAATTCCTTTTCAGAAAACAAAGGGGCGCAAATATATGCAGGCAGAGACGAAAAGACAAGCAGAATGATTCGAAAATTGCATCTCCGCAGTTCCGTGCGCGCCCGCCCGCTTTGCGGCGCAGCGAAGTATAACTTCCGGCCGTATTTTCTTTTTTGCCTGTCGCTGCTCGTTCTTGCGTGTCGTCTCCGCTTGTTTACCGAGGGGGCTAATTCATCGAGGTGACATATAGGACGAGCCGCAACCAAAGAGGACACAAAAATAAAAGCCTACCAAAAAGCATTTTGTGTCGTTTCATTTTTGTGTCCCGAAAATTTTTGCAGTGATTCAACTTTTTAGATATTAGAGCGCTGCGCGGATTTCAAAAAGCAAAAGCCTGCGTCCTGGCATGATGAAAACGTGGCGCAGATTTCTTATTCGCATTGGACTGTTTGCAGGTTTGCAGCTTGCACTACAGCATTTTCGTGATAATCCCTATGTTCAACCCGAGACCCGCATGCTCTCGACTCCAAGCCACCTCGCACGAAGAGGCCACCTAGGTAAACAAGCGAAGAACGCACCTCGGTGAGGCAGCGACAGAACATAAAAAACCAATCTAGCTATGGTGACAAACTGCAGCGCCAGGCAGAAATGACCACGCTACGTTCGCAGCCAATAAAGGAGGAATGGCCAAAAAATTTCTTGCTTCACAACAAAAAAGGGGGTACGATGAGAAGCACTTTTTGTGGATGATCAAATGCCAACTGCGCCCACCGACAAGCTCACCCAGCCACTTTCTCATCTCCGCGCTTTCCTCACCACCGAAGTTTATCCGCTCGAGGCCGTGCTTCTGCAACAAGGCTTTCGTGCGCTTCTGCCAACGCTTGAACAAAAACGCGCACGCGTCAAACAGCTTGGCTTTTGGGCGCCGCACTTGCCGAAAGACTTGGGAGGATTGGGCCTGACTCTTCCGGAGTTCGCGCAAGTGAGTGAAGTGCTCGGCACGAGTCCGCTGGGCCATTATCTCTGCAATTGCCAAGCGCCGGACATCGGCAACATGGAATTGCTGCTCGCACACGGCAATGCAGAACAGCAAGAAAAATTTCTGCGCCCGCTCGCTGCCGGAGAGATTCGCAGTTGTTTTGCGATGACCGAGCCGGAGCACGCCGGCTCGAACCCCGTATGGCTCAGCACCGCGGCAGTGCGCGAAGGCGGCGCGTACGTTTTGAATGGCCACAAATGGTTTGCTTCCTCCGCGGAAGGCGCGGCTTTCGCGATTGTGATGGCGGTGACCAATCCCGCAACTCAGAGCCTGCATCGGCGTGCGAGTCAAATCATCGTACCGATCGCTACGCCGGGCTTTCGCCTCGTGCGCAATATTTCGGTGATGGGCGAGGTTGGCGAAGATTATTTCAGCCACGCAGAAATCGCTTTTGAAAATTGCCGCGTGCCCATTGCGAATTTGATCGGGCAGGAAGGCCAGGGATTTGCCCTCGCGCAAGAACGCCTCGGCCCGGGACGTATTCACCATTGCATGCGTTGGATCGGTATCTGCGAGCGCGCGTTTGATCTCATGTGCCAACGCGCCGCGACGCGCGAACTGGCGCCGGGCAAACTGCTGGCAAGCCAGGAAGCCATTCAACATGGGATCGCGGAATGTCGCGTTGAAATCAATGCCGCGCGCTTGTTGGTGATGGAGGCGGCGCACAAGCTTGAAAATGAGGGCAACTATGCTGCGCGTGTGGAGATTTCGATGATCAAGTTTTATGTTGCCAACGTGCTGCAACGCGTGCTCGATCGCGCTATTCAAGTGCACGGCGCATTGGGCGTGACGGACGATACGATCCTTTCGTTTTGGTACCGTCACGAGCGCGCTGCGCGCATTTATGATGGGCCGGATGAAGTGCACAAAAGTTTTGTGGCGCGGGAGGTTTTGAAGAAATATAGGGTCGAGAGTTTGTAGACGACGATGAGTGAAACTCTACCTTTCTAAGAAGCCGAGTTCTCTGAACAGTTTGATGTTTACTTCCTCAAGGCGTTGTTTATTGAGTTTGCCGAGCCTTCGAATCAAGTCCGATTTGAGAATCGTGCGCAGAATGCCAAGTAGAATCTTCGAGTCGCTACCGAGGCCGCCTTCTCCAGCCTTGAGCGCGACATCCTGTTTGTAGACGCGATCTAATTTTTTGGTGCTGAACGGCGCGACTATAACGAAAGGATAATGCTGATTGTCATTGTCCTCATCGTTTTGCACAACCAGCACTGGCCGCTCCTTGCCGACGGCAGTTTCATCTTCGTGCGGAAACTCAAATAACTGGGCAAGATAAATTTCGCCGCGTCGAATGCGAAGTGACTTCATAATTGCCCTATTAAATGCGCGAGAACGTAGAAAAGTACTCCGGCAAAATTTCTCGGGCATATGCTTTACCCGGAGTTTCTCCGAAATCAAAATTTTTCGCGCGCGCGCGATAGCTACTTTTAACTGCTTCATAGTCGCTCGCGGTTTCCTCTTCGAGGAACGTAATAATCACGAGCGTATTCGGCTTCCGAAGCACTCGTGCGAGCGGCTTGACCACCTTGCCATTGTAGACGCCTTTAACGGAGAGCATGAAATTCATCCTCAAATTTTATTTAAAGCTTCATTGTTTGAACAAAACATAGTAAGAGAATCGCTGCAAAAATGCAAGCGAGCTTTCACCGGGAAAAGTAATCATGAACGATCTTAAAACTCTTTTCAACCTCACCAACAAAGTCGCGCTCGTCACTGGCGGCTCGCGTGGCTTGGGCAAGGAAATGGCGGAAGGACTTGCCGAAGCGGGCGCAGCGTTGATGCTCGTTGCCCGGCGCGAAGCATGGCTCAAACCCACGATTGCGGAAATGCAAAGCCGCGGCTTTCGCTGCGAGGGCATGCTTGCAGACGTATCGAAGCCGAATGACGTTCAACGCGTGGTCACGCAAACGTTGAGCACGTACGGCCAGATTGATATTCTCATCAACAACGCCGGCGTTTCGTGGGGCGCTCCGGCGGAAAACATGCCGCTCGACAAATGGCAGATGGTGATCGATATCAATCTCACCGGGCCGTTTCTGCTGTGCCAAGCCGTGGGACGCGAAATGATCAAACGCCAATTCGGACGCATCATCAACATTGCTTCCATTGCCGGCTTGCTTGCGACGCCGCCGAACGTGCAAGAAACCGTGGGCTACAATGCCGCCAAAGGTGGATTGCTTTCACTGACGCGTGAGCTGGCGGTGAAATGGGCGAAGCACAACATTCGCGTGAATGCCATTGCGCCGGGCTTTTTCTCATCACGCTTGGCAGACAAAGTGATTGAGCAGTCGCGCGCAACCCTCGAAGCGATCACTCCAATGGGACGCATCGGCGCACCGGGCGAGCTGAAAGGCGTCGCGGTGTTTCTCGCTGCCGAGGCATCGAATTACCTCACCGGACAAACGATTGCCGTTGATGGCGGTGCGAGCATTGTGTGAGCGGAAAAACACACCACTTCTGCTTTGATTCATTATGCCCTTCTTGGGATTGTCATCCTGAAAGGAACTTCCCGCTTACTCGGCGCTCTTCCCAGCGCGAGGGAAGTTTCCTACGGAATGACAGGCT
>JABWAN010000371.1 GCA_013361015.1 Candidatus Zhuqueibacterota bacterium
GATCAGTGTCGTTTATCTGATTGATCGTAGCCGGGCCTTTCGCGCAATTGCGGCCACGACTGCCGGGGTGATAGGGATTGCCTTCGAACTTGCGCACTTGCAGAGTTTGTTTGTCGATGTAACTCAACAAGCCGCAGCCGGCTTCGCAATTGAAGCAAATGGTGGGCACGATCATGTAATGCCTGGCCTCGCGCCGCGGCCAGCGTTTGGCTTCGTATTCGACCCAATCATCCCACTGCTCCGGCGGCGGATAATTGGTGAGGTCGCCCGGCTCGGTGAGGCGCGGCAGTTCTTCGCCAAACTCTTCGTGCAAGTTGGGGATGAGATGAAGTTTTTCGGCAAGGCGTTCGATGAAATTGGGTTGGTGCGAGGAGGGCATGGCGGTCTCCATGTTTTGCAAAG
This sequence comes from Candidatus Zhuqueibacterota bacterium, assembly GCA_013361015.1. Taxonomy (GTDB): domain Bacteria; phylum Zhuqueibacterota; class Zhuqueibacteria; order Zhuqueibacterales; family Zhuqueibacteraceae; genus JABWAN01. The sequence goes on from JABWAN010000371.1 coordinate 403, forward strand.
AAGCAAGAATTTATCCAGAGCGCGGATGCTTTGCGCGAAGGAGCGCTGCGAGTTTCATCAATTCTGGGAAATAGCTTTTGATATTGTCATAAATCTCGGCGGCCAGCGGTTCATCATACGTGTGAGAGGTCAAGTTGCGATCATCCAGCATTTGTATCCACAACTCTTCTTCGTTTATCCATCCTGCTTGGTATGCGACCTTGAAGGTCTCTCGCGGGGTTCGGCAGAGCAGCCCCTCCGCCTCCAAAGCGCGTTTCAATGTTTTCCAGGCCAATTCAAAAACGAACTCAAAACGCTGCACGGTGGCGTCGAGATAAAGCGGGTTGGAACGGTCTTCACCGAGCGCTTGTCCGAGGCGAGCCACGGCCGCTTCCAGTTTGCTCAATGCGTCTTCAATCTTTTTGTTCATACAAAATTTTCCCTTCGCTAAGAATGCGCTGGCGCAAAGCCGGCGTCGCCTGCTTCATCCACACCAGGTCAATTGCGAGCAATGTCGGAAGCTCCTCCACATCGGCGCGAATGTGCGCGAGCACTGTGCGCGTCAGATGTTCATCGTCGATAGCGATATCATAATCCGAGCGTTCTTGCGCGTCCGCACGCGCGCGCGAGCCGAACAAGATGATCCTTTGAGGTCGGGCATGCCGGATAATGGTGTTGACGATCATTTTTTCGACCGACAACGCCGGCTTCTTGTGGAACGAGGGGTTCACGCTTTTTCAATGGTCTTTTTGAAAGTCACGACACGGCTTCCATCGGAAGCGGCGCGAAGCGTTCGCGGGTAGGCTCGGCGGCGAATGCCATTGCCGCGTCAATATCTTCACCGCTAAGAGCCGAATAGCTGCGCATAATTTCTTTTTCGCTTGCACCCGCAGCGAGATTATCTAGAATAACCGAGACCATGATGCGGGTGCCGCGAATGCACGCTTTGCCGTGGCACACATGGGGTTGATGCTGATGCGGTCTTACCAGTTATTCGTCATGATTCCACTTCTGAGCCTTTGCGAGGTTTCACGTTCCAAGGTCTACTGCAATGTGCGGCCTAGCGGCCATCATTTGCCGGTTTCAATATACAAAAACTTTCGTGGAATACAACCGATGGGTGCATAATCGTCATAACGAAACGTTGAATAGCGCCGATTTCGAGGCTGTTGTCGCTGATCCGATGATGACAAAACGAACAGTCGTACTGCCTGCCTTCACGAAGAACCGATCTGGCGTGAACACGTTCGACCACAGGTCGTGCTGCACCTATCCGGCGATGAGATTGCCCAACACACCGGCAATGAAGCCGAACAGGATGATTGTGATTCGTTTGAGCATGTGATAGTTTCAGCCGTTTTCAGTCACACCGATTTGAGTATTGAGGATTCCACACCATGAGCAGCCGGGTCAGAAAATTTCTGTATTCGAATCGGCTCATTGTGAGCCGATCTTGAGCCGATTTTGAGCCGATCTATTTCATCCTTTTATAGAAGGTTTTTCTAGCGCTACCTTCTTTTATGACAAGTCCCTTGTCAGTCATGTCCTTCAGATCGCGCTTTGCGGTGGCAACGCCGCAATCACATAATTCGATATAGATCGCTTGCGTAATCGTATTGTTCGTTCTCAAATATCCCCACGCTTTCCTCTGTCTTTCATTCAAGCCCGCCAGAAAAGCCTCGGCTTTTTTGAACACAACTTTCAGACCGCCGTCACGCTGCAAAAACTCCGGTTCGGGCAAGCCGTGCGCGAGCGTTGCTTTGATAATGCGCTCCGTGCCCGTGCCCCAGCGTTCGATGTATTTGATGAGAAAGAGCGCGTTGGCGATGAGTGGATTGCGCGGAATGGAATTGTGGGGACGTTTGAGTGCGTCTATCGTCAACTCCGGCGGCAATGCGCCAGGATTCCAAATTTCGAGGCGATCATCATAAATGCTCACTTGCACGTTCGCAGTGGAAAAATAATCGCGATGGCAGATGGCGTTGGTGAGCGCTTCGCGAATCGCATCGAGCGGGTATTCCCATTTTTCTTCGCGCAGAAAATCGACGACCTCCGCGGCGAGGCGAATGTGATTCAGCACGAACTTCTCGGCGTTGTCAATCAGCTCGATGACGTTGCCGCGCAGCACTTTCATGTCGATGAAGACGAGGGCCTCCGTGCCTTTGAAGCGAGCGCAGCGCACTTCGGATTGCAGCACAAAGCGTTGCGGCTCTTTGGCGAAGAGTAGAGCAGCCGCATAAGTGAGACGGTCTTCTTGCCGCAATTCGAGCTTGTCAAGAATTTCTACAGCGGGAAGAGCCGGATCGATTTCCAAACGGCGTTCGTTGAGGGCGCGGCGGACGAACTCGCCGATTGCGTGCTCATCAAGATCCGCAGGCTGTGCGTCGCACGATTTGTTGTCGAAACGAATCAAGCCGGCATGTTGCGCAAAGGCGATGACCTCCTCGGGCGAAAGCGGCATGTCCGTGGTACCGACACGGCGATACGCAATACTTTTGTATGAATGCAAAACGCCTTTTGAATGCGGGATGGAGATCACGAGCACGGGTTTACCCTCGCACATCACTTTCTCGATTCGCGGATAAACCGAAGGCTTACATCCATGCGCGATTTGCGCGACGCGCTCGTCCGCGTCTTTGGCGAGTTCTTTCATACGCCCATCATCGGATACGCCGACCAGGATCGTACCGGCATTCGTGTTCGCGAAGGCGCAAATGCTCTTGCCCACTTCCGGCGAAACCTCGGCTTTAAATTCCACCGCCTGGCTTTCGCCGGCGTGAATGATTTCGGAGAGTTCATTGTTGTGCATGGACGACGTTGATGATGTGCACTCTCTATTGGATTTCTTGATCAGATCTATTCTCGTTGAACTCGTTTGAACTCGTTCCCACGTTTTACGTGGGAATGCCGCCCGGACGCTTCCGCGTCCAACACACGAATGCGCAATACACTCGCATTCATTGAAACAACGTTATTCCCATCAATCCTTCCATTCCGGCATAGTTGCGCGCACTCGAATAGCGCCAATGCACCGGCTCATCGACGTATCCCCGTTTAACCGGATTATAGTGTATGTACTCGAGTTTCTGAAGCATCGTGCGATCATTCAAAAGCACTTGCGGGTGCGTGCCTTCCTGCCAGAGTTGATAGTCACGATCTTTTTTGTGGCGCAGTTTGTAGTAGTTCAGTTGCTTGAGAATGTGCCCGGCCTCCCTCTCTTTGAGCCAGTCGATGATTTGCCGTGCGGTGTAAGAGCGAAAGATGCCGGCTTCCTTGCTGAGATCGGTTGGCGAAGAGGCGATGAAGTGCAAATGATTCTCCATGATCACGTAGCCGTATATGATGAGACGTTCGTGCTCTTGCATGAATTTCCAGCAGCGGTAAAGCCATTCGACGATTTTGGGACTGGAAAAGAGCGGAATCTAGCTGATCACGGTGCTGGTGAAGAAGTGCGGCCGTTCTTGATCGAATGTCTTGTAGCGCGATCGTCCCATAAATCCCTCCGTGTTTTTGGGTGACGGGCATTGCTTTATTGCTTTACTGTGGACGCGGAGCGTCTGGGCTGCATTCCCACGTGAAACGTGGGAACGAGTTAAACTAGAGGAAGTGAGTTCACTTGAGACCTAGTATTCTCACTGCACGTTCGATACGATTTGCGCCCTCTCAGCTTGGCCGCACTTCGCTCATCAAAGCGAGCGTGTTGCCGTCCACGTCCTTCAAGAACGCCATCCACAATTCATGATCCGGCAGCTTGGCGATGAGTTGCGGCGTGCCGGTAAATTCCGCGCCGCGGCTAGAGAGCAGGCCATAGGCGGCGTAGAGGTCTTCGACTTGGTAGTAAATGATTGAAGCAGGATGATCGTACTCGACGCTGCTGGGAATGCTGAGCATGAGGCGGATGCCGTTGCAATCGAAGAAGGCCATGTTGGGAACTTTGAAGAGAAAACGCATGCCCAACACCTCGCGATAAAACGCCACGGCTTTGTCGAGGTCGTGAACCGTCACTGCGATTTGCCCAATTTGGCGCAGGCCGAATTCTGCGGGTGGTTTCATTTCTTGCTCCTAAAATTGCTTTCAACTCAGTGCTGTCATTCGGTGAGAATCTTCCCAGGTGCCCGACACAGAACCCGTTTCGTGTGCCCAGTACGAGGGCAGGCGCTTACAAAATGACAAGAAGAGGGCACGATAAAATTAGCGTTGTCGCATTACTTCCGCGTCAACAATCCCACCATCTCGCAATGCGACGTGTGCGGGAACATGTCCACGGGCTGCACTTTTTCCAATTGATACTCGGCGCCGCAAAGAAAGCGCACGTCGCGCGCGAACGTGGCGGGGTTGCACGAAACATAAACGATGCGTTGCGGCGCGAGCTCCAGCATTTTTTGCAGCACGCGCGGATGCATGCCGGCGCGGGGCGGATCGACGATGACAACGTCGGGCCGGCCCCAGCGTTGCACCAAAAGCGGAACGCGCGCCAGTTCGTCCTTCAAATCGCCTTGCACGAAACGGCAGTTGTCGGTTTGGTTGAGGCCGCAATTGACCGCGGCGTCGCGAATCGCTTCCGGCACGATCTCGAAACCGACGACTTGCTTTGCCAATTTGGAAATGAAGATGGCGATCGTGCCCGCGCCGCAATAAAGATCGTAAACGGTTTCTGTGCCGGTGAGCGCGGCAAAATCGCGCGCCACGGAATACAATTGCTCCGCGCCCAGAGTGTTGGTTTGAAAAAAAGAGTTGGCGGAAATGTGAAAAGTGCAAGCGCCGATTTGCTCGCGCAAATAGCCCGTCCCGTGCAGCACGATTTCTTCTTCGCCAAATGCAATTTGCGCTTTGCTGCGATTGATATTGTGTACGATGGTGGAGATCGCCGGGAATTGTTGCTGCAAAGCCGCGCTCAATTCCGCGACGGCTTTTTTGCCCTCCGGCGCATCGGCGGTGACGATATTGACCATCACTTCCTGCGTGCGCTTGCCTTCGCGGATCACCAGAAAACGCCAAAAACCGGTGTGGTCGCGCGTGGTGTAGGGCGGAAGCGGATGCCCTTTCGTAAATGCGCGCACCGCGGCGAGAATGTGATTGCTCAACTCGGAAAGCAGAAAGCACGCTGCAATGTCCAGGGTTTTATCAAAGCAGTTGCGCGCGTGCAAGCCCAGTGCAAAGTTGCGTTCGCTAATATTCTGCGCGCTGTCGACTTCTTCGCGCGTAAGCCAGCGCTGCCGCGCAAAGGAAAACTCCATTTTGTTGCGATAAAAAAACTGCTGCGGCGAGCCGAGCACGGCTGCGACCGGCGGCTGAGCAAAGCCGCCCAAATGAACGAGCACTTCTTCAACCTGGCGTTGTTTGGCGGCGAGCTGCACTTCATATCGCAGGTTTTGCACGAGGCACCCCCCACAGTCCGCGAAGTGAGAGCAACGCGGCGGAACGTAATCCGGCGATTCGCGCAAAACTTCGAGTGGACGGGCTTCGGCATAATCGCGTTTCTTTTTGGTGATCAATACGCGCAGTCTTTGGCCGGGCAAGGCGCGCTCGACGAACACCACGAGACCGTTGAGCCGCGCCAAGCCCTTTGCGCCGAACGCGAGCGACTCAATTTCAAGCTCGATTTCAGCGCCTTTTTTAAGAGGGAAGTCCATGTGAGAGAAGAATCTGATCGAATGATGGTGAGATAAAAAGCGATGTCTTCGGACGCGGTTTGGTGCAATGAGAGCGCTTGCAAAGTGCTTGGAAAGTTTTTCTATGCACCTTCCGGTTCGAGGCCACTCTGCAAGAACCTTCCTTGGCTCTCGGTACACGGCGTATTTTAG
>JABWAN010000372.1 GCA_013361015.1 Candidatus Zhuqueibacterota bacterium
TTGATTTTTCATCACCAAAGGAGAGAAAGCTATGAGCAGCGTTGACAAAGCCGTGGAAACCCAACTCAAGAACATTCAAACCAAAGCCGGCAAATCGCTCGATCAACTTTATGCCCTCATCAAAAAGAGCGGGCTGGCGAAGCACGGCGAGATTCGCGACATGCTCAAGAAAGATGTGGGCATGGGCCATGGTGATGCCAACACCGTCGTGCATTTCTACATGAAGTCTCTCGAGCCGGCTTCGGCGCAAGCGAGTAGTGCTTCTCCCAATGCCGCGATTGACGCAATCTACACCGGGCCCAAAGCGCATTTCCGCCCGATTCACGACAAGCTCATGGCCGCGCTCAACAAGTTCGGCGAGTTTGAAATCGCGCCGAAAAAAGGCTACGTGAGCTTGCGCCGCAAAAAGCAATTCGTCATGATCGGCCCGGCCACCAACACGCGCTTTGAAGTCGGGTTGAACATGAAAGACGTGAAAGCCACGGCGCGCTTGCTCGCGATGCCGCCGGGCGGGATGTGCCAGTACAAAGTCAATCTCACGGACGTGAAAGAAGTTGATAAAGAGTTGATTGATTGGATTAAACAAGCGTATGACAGCGCGGGTTGAATGAAGGCCAAACCTTTACTCAACTTTGAAAGTTGTGTAAAGGTTTGGTCAGTGAAAGGCAGCTATGGGCGCAAAACATTTGCAACGCGTGCGGCGCATCTGTATGGCGCTGCCCGCGACCGTTGAAAAACTTTCGCACGGCGAGCCGACTTTCTTCGTAGCCAAGAAAGTCTTTTGCATGTTTGCCAACAACCATCACAACGACGGGCGCATTGCGGTGTGGCTGCCTGCGCCTTCCGGCGTGCAAGAAATGCTGATTAAGTCTGCACCGGAGAAATATTTCAAGCCGCCGTATGTGGGCGTGCGGGGCTGGATCGGCGTCGAGCTGGCGTGCGTGCGTGATGAAGAATTGGAATTTCACGTGCGCGAAGCGTGGCGACTGATTGCGCCGCCCAAATTGCAAACAGCAGCGCCGGCGCCCGTACGGCGTAAGACAAACATTGATACGCGGTTTGAACACGGGAAAATGATTTAAACGACCATCCTTAGGGTACCATTTTCTGCGCGTTGCTATTGAGCCGCGCGCGTTCCCCTTTCGCCCACGCAATCAATACACGATTGTCCTCCTCGGAAAGACGGGCGTGCGCATGCAACGGCAAGTATGAAGGCAACGGCATGGCGCGTTGTTCGAGCACCTCGGCGATTTCCTCCAATTTGTGATCCGCGCGTTTCGCATCATAGCTCCCCCATTCGGAAAAATTCAAATGACGGCGGCCGTCGTTCACGTGCTCGGCGAGAAACCACGAAACCGGCGTGAAGTTGCTGTACCACGGCCAATTCGTATTGTGCGTGTGGCAGTCCTGGCAAGCACGTTGCAAAAGTGCGTCAACATTTGAAGGCACCTGCAATTGCGCCTGTATAGTGCGACTGGCATCGACCGGCGGATTGCTGCGTTCGGGACGAAAAAATTGCGCAATCACGAACAATGCGAGTATCACATACGCGATGATTTTGAGCCACTTCTTCATATGGATTCCTTTCATAATGGTTTTGTGCGAGTGAAATCCCAGTCCACGTGTCAAAGCAAGGTAAATTTTGCAACGCAACCTTGCAAGTGGCAAAACAGCGCAGCACTTTACGCTGGTAAAAGTCTAGCTCGGATTTTCGACACGCTGAAAAGCGCAGCCCTGCGGGCAGCACACGGATTAAAAACGCACACCGTCAAGCTTATTCCGCGTGTGTTGTTGTTCCGCGGGGAGCTAAAAAACTTTCTGAATTTGTTTTTCTAATTCGTTAGCACCTTCGGACAAAGCGAACAAATAAGGCAATTCATGCAATCCAAAATGAAGAGAACTACGTGGGCCGGGGCATTCTTGCTGACGGCGTTGGTGCTCTCACTGGAATCTTCCACGTTTATTAAAATTTTTCCCAAGGTCGCCACGGGCGCCGTTAAGGCCGATGCCGACGACCCTGCGATTTGGATTCATCCGACCGACCCGGCGCTTTCCGTAATCATTGGCACGGATAAAGATTCCGCCGAAGGCGGTTTGTATGTTTGGAATCTGCAAGGCAGACAACTCCAATTCATACCGATCGCGCGTCCCAACAACGTTGATGTTCGGCATGGCATGCAACTCGGAACACGCACAGTCGATATTGCGGTAACACAGGAATGTCGCAATCGCAGGCTGCGAGTTTTTGAGATCAATCCACAAAACGGCCTGTTAACGGACATTACCACGAGCGCGGGCATCGCGACGCCGGAGCTGGAGGCGCCGTATGGTTTGTGTTTGTATCGCCGGAAGCACGACGGCGCCATGTTCGTGATTGCCAGCAGCCGCGCCGGCAAATCCGCAACGAGTTTGCACCAGTATCAATTATCGGACGATGGTCAAGGCAAAGTGCAGGGCAAATATGTGCGCGCCTTCGGACACAATACCATCGAAGACAAAGTGGAAGGGCTAGTGGCGGACGATGAGCTAGGTTATGTGTACGCCGCTGATGAAGAGGCCGCGGTACGAAAGTATCATGCCGATCCCGCGGATGGTAATGATCAAGCGCTTGCGGTCTTCGCAAGCGACGACGGCATCAAAGGCGATCGCAAAGGCCTGGCTCTCTATCGTTGTGATGAGCAGACCGGATACCTTCTGCTTTCGAGCCAAAAAGGCAAAAAGTATTCTTCACTCAAAGTCTATCGTCGCGAGGGCGAGGTGGGCGATCCGCACGAACACAAACTGCTCATGACGTTGGACACCATTGGCTCAAATGAGACTGACGGTTTGGAGGTGACGCATCACGGCATTCAAGGGCAATTTCCGCACGGCTTCATCGTGAAGCACGATTCGCCGGGCCGTCGTTTTCAGCTTTATTCGTGGCAGGATCTCATGTTGAGCGTGCCACAAATTTGCTCCAGCCAAAAGTGAATACGCGTGGCCACGTCGGAATGCTCACACCTAAAACATGGCGTTACCACTTGCTGGCATTGCGAAAAAGCGCTTGCATCTCAAACCATTTCTTATAAATTCGTTCGGCTTGAAAATCGCATCATGCTGCTTTGCTCACCTGCCAACTTCAAGCCGTGTGGTTGTGCAATGTTTTTCGAAGCCTCTGTTGGAGTACTGTTCCATTGAAAAAACCGTCTTGCACTGCAGTCGTTATCAGCCTTGCCTTTCTCTTTCCTGCTTCCATAAAAACTCAATGGCACACCAATGGTTTTCTCGATCTTTCCGGTGCAGTCGTGGTCGAGACCGAGGATTTTTCAAACAATTTATGGCCGCATACGTTTTCATTGCAGTCGCTGGACTACCTCAGCGTTGCACTCGATGCACTGCCTGCTCGCTTTGCCACTGAAACCAGCTTCACTTTCGAAACACGTTTCTATTTGAACGAAGCGCAAGCGCCCGCAGTGTTGCTCACTTTGGGAGATGCGAACGCCGAGCGCCTATACTTCCAGCTTCGCAAAGAGCAAGGTGCAATACTGGTGGCTGAGTTCTATGAGGCCGGCGCCGCGGTTGCAAAGCTCGTTACTCACAAGATGCTCAACGCGGGTGAATGGCTAGAATTGGCAATGGTGTCCGAGCGCATTGCAACGGATTTGCAAGCCGTGCGTCTCTACCTCAACGGCGAGCGCCTCGCTGAAAAAAACTTCGCCATTACATGGCGATGGCCGCACGAGGCAACGCTATTTTTGGGCGGCGCGCCGGGCCAACAAACTTTTTCCGGCAAGATGGATGAGGTGCGGCTCTCCGCCGGGACACGTTATTCTGGAGCGCACTACGCGCGCGCGCAATCGCTCATGGCCGATACGCACACACTTGCGTTGTGGAATTTCGAACACGAGCCGATGCCAATGCCGCTGACCTATCACTGGCGCGAAGGCGCGATGGGCAGCCGATTCTCGGCGTTCGTGGCCAAGGCCTATCATAGAGACACGATCGAATTGGAGTGGCAGGCTACGCGCGAGCAAGGCCTCGAGGCCTACGTGGTTGAACGCCGCGATGCTACTGCGACCGGCAAGTTCGAACGCTGCGGCTACATGCCTGCCCTCGGCTCCACGGAGCAAGAACAGCAATATCGTTTTGTTGATGCACCGCCGGCTCCCGGGCGCTATTATTATCGCTTGCGCGTCGTCGATCAAAACGGCAACAGCGGCTATTCCCAAGAGATTGCCGGCAGCCTATAGTGGAAGTAGCAGACTCGTACCGTGCGATTCCACTGCCGATTCCAACCCGCGAGCGACGTAGAAATCCATATTTGCACCAATCCATCGTTTTACTCATCCATCATCCCAAGCTTCAAATCCTCAATGGCTGGAGAACTCATGCCCATCGTCGCATAGTTGCTGCCCGGGCACAACCGCAGGCGTGCGACTCACCGAGTTATTCGAACGCCTGCCTGGGTATTACATAATGTAACAATGCGCTCGTTGAAAGAGATGCAATTTTTAAGTACAGATTTATACCACAACATTTATGTTGCGCGCGTTTTTTCTTCGCAATCTGAATGTTGCGGTACGTGACACTGCGCTCCCCAATCTAGTCATAATGAGTACAGCTTGCTGCCGGTCGAACCGAGACGAGGAGTTCCACAAAAAATGATGCGAACAAGAATCTCTTTGCGCCAGTTCTTTTTCATTCTGGCCATTGCGAGTCTAAACCTGTGCGGCTGTGCTGAAGATGGCCTCCAGCTCGTGATCTATTCTCCCCACGGCAAAGAGCTGTTGGATGATTTTGCCAAGCGTTTTGAGAAAGATCATCCAGGCGTAAAGGTGAGATGGCAAGACATGGGTGCGCAAGATGCACTGGATCGCGTGCGTTCGGAGCGCGCCAACCCACAAGCGGATATTTGGTGGGGCGCGCCGGCGCCCTTGTTTATGCGCGCAGCCGAAGAGAATCTTTTAGAGCCTTATCGGCCTTCATGGGCAGCGGCGGTGGCTGCGAGCTATCGCGATGCACGGGATCGCTGGTACGCCACGTGGATCACGCCCGAAGTAATCATGTACAATTCGAAAACGCTCACGCGCGAGCACGCGCCGCAAGATTGGGACGAGACGCTCTCCGAAAAGTGGCGCGGCAAAATCGTCTTGCGCGATCCGCTCGCTTCCGGAACTTTGCGCGCAATTTTCTTCGCGCTCATTTATCGGCAATATCAACAAACCGGCACCGCGGCCGCGGGGTATGAATGGCTGCGGCAATTGGAAGCCAACACCAAAACGTATGCGGCCAATCCCACCCTGCTCTATCTCGCGCTCTCGCGCGGCGAAGCGCAATTCACGCTGTGGAATCATCCCGACGTGCTGCTGCAAAAACATCAATATGGTTATCCATTCGAATATGTCGTGCCCGCGAGCGGCGTTCCGCTTGTGCCCGAGGGCATTGCGCTTGTGGCGGGTGCAAAGCATCTCGACCTCGCCAAAGATTTTTATGAATATGTGACCACGCCGGAAGCTTACCTTCATGCGGCGAAAATTTATTGGCGCATCCCCGCCCGCACGGATTTAAACTTCTCGGAATTTTCTCCCGAAACCGATCCGCGCAACTTCCCCGGCTTGCCGCTGGATTGGAAGTTGTTTGCAGACAGTTCGGAGACGTGGATGAAATATTGGGACGCGCACATACGCAACCAGGGCAAGGCATCGGCAAAATGAGCAGTCGAATTCGCAACGAACGCAGCGGCAACGAGTAGCAGAGGCCCATGGCGCGCGTCCGGCTTGAGAGCGTTCAGAAAAATTTCGGCAAGATGATCGCAGTGCATGCGCTCGATCTCGATATTGCCGAAGGTGAATTTTTCAGCTTGCTCGGCCCGAGCGGTTGCGGCAAAACCACGACGCTGCGCATGATCGCCGGCTTTGAAGTCCCCGAGCAAGGCCGGATTCATTTTGACGAAGTTGATATCACCTTCCGCCCGCCCAGTCAGCGCAACACGGGCATGGTCTTTCAAAATTACGCGCTCTTTCCCCACCTCACAGTCTTCGAAAACGTTGCGTTCGGATTGCGCGCGCGCAAAATGCCTTTCGCTGAAATCAAACAGCAAGTTCATGAAGCACTGCAATTGGTCGAGATGGCAGGTTATGTCGAGCGGCCGGTCACGCAGCTTTCCGGCGGGCAGCAACAGCGTGTGGC
>JABWAN010000373.1 GCA_013361015.1 Candidatus Zhuqueibacterota bacterium
AGCGCGCCCTTCCCCCAAGTTGTCATTCAGAAGGAATCTTTTTTCAGTTCTCGAAGCCGATGCCAGTGCTTTAAAATATTCTTCCAGAGCGACAGGATTTCAGGCTGTGCCCGCATAATTCGTCAAGTCCGTTTGGTGAAAGCGCTTTGCCGCGGCGAGGAGTTTCATCGTGTGCGCATGCTGTGGCCGCGCAAGTATTTCTCCGCTAGCTCCAGCTTCGATGATTCTGCCTTCGTGCATGATCGCAACGCGGTCGGCCCATTTCGCAATCAAACCAAAGTCATGCGTGATAAACAACAGGCCCAACCCAACTTTGTCTTTCAGGGCAAGAAGCTGTACGAGAATTTCTTGTTGATGACGAGCATCGAGCGCGGTGGTCGGCTCATCGGCAATAATCAGTTTGGGCATGCACGCGAGCGCCATGGCGATCAGCACGCGCTGCCTCATGCCGCTGCTCAATTCGTGGGGATACGCCTCAAAGCAGCGCGTGGCTTCAGGCAAGGCGACAGATTCGAAAAGCTCAAGCGTTTTTATTTTTGCCGCTTTTTTGTTTACGCCCAAGTGGAGACGGAGCACTTCGACAACTTGGCTGCCGGCGCGACGCAAAGGATTGAGCGCGGAGCCGGTCTCCTGAAAAATCATTGCGATTTCTTTCCAACGAATTTGGCGCATTCGTTTTTCCGAAAGCGCGAGCAAATCTTCTCCGCGATAATAAATTTTGCCGCTGGTGATTTTCCCAGGAGGAGCAATCAAACGCAAAATGGCGCGGGCGACCGTGCTTTTGCCGCAGCCGGATTCACCGACGAGCGCGAGTGTTTCCGTGGAAAAAATTTCGAGGTTCACCCCCGCTAGCACGTTATTCTCCGGAGTTCCATTCGCAGCAAAGCGAACTGCGAGCTGATCTATCTGCAAGAGCGGCGTCATGCGGCCCTCCTCATTCGGAAATCTTCGGCGAGCCGATTTAAGGCGAGGGCCGTGAGCACGAGGGCCAAACCGGGAAACGTTGCGATCCACCAAGCGCTCGCGAGCACGTCGCGGCCATCACGAATGACGCTGCCCCAACTCACCGCGGGCGGTTGCACCCCGAGCCCGAGGAAACTCAGGCTTGCTTCGAGCAGAATGACGTCGGCAAGTCGCAACGCGGCAAAGGCGATCACCGGCGCGAGCGCGTTGGGCAGGAGGTGGAGAAATATAATCCGGCGACGGCTAAAACCCAGTACCTGCGCGGCTTTGATGAAGTCGCGCGCTTTCAACGACATCACTTCGGCGCGCACCATGCGGGCGATATCCATCCACGAAGTTAAGCTCATCATCAAAACCAAAACGCCCCAATGTGATCCGAAGAAGGCCACACACGTGACGAGCAAATAGATAAGCGGAAAAGCGAGCAGCAGATCGGCGGCGCGCATGATGAGCGCATCTAGTTTTCCGCCAATATATCCGGCCGCGCTTCCGAGCAACATGCCGAGCGTGAGCGCGAGAGTAGTGACGGCTAATCCGAGGCCGAGGGTGATGCGCGTACCAATGAGTAGCCGGCTGAGAACATCACGCCCGAATTGATCCGTGCCCAAAAGATGATCCCAACTTGGCGCTTGATAGCGCTGAGAGAGAACCTGCGCAAAGGGATCATGTGGCGCCATCTCCGGCGCGAAAGCGCAAAGCATTAAGCAAAGCAGCGCTCCAATTAAGCCATTGCTAAAAAATTTTCGTCGCCGGCAGCGACGCTGCGTTCTAAACATGGGCTGCGTGAAATGGAGTTAAAATCTCCCGCAAACTTGCAACCGCTTCATTCGCGTGAATGCGCACAAGTCCCACCGCGACTTTTCTCTCGACTAACACGGTCAAGATCAACTTCTGATCGATTTCATATATAAAAAGATTATACCGCTCGCCTCCTTGAAAAAGGCACGTGAACTCGCCTTCTTCATCAAGGGCTTTGCCCAGAACTTGGACAATCGCCATTTGCGTGGCTGCGAGCGCGGCCATTTGGTTGAAATTGATTTGCGGCGCCAGGCCGTGCGAACTTTGATAGCTGCCTTGCGCGAGAATCACGCCGTTGCGATCGCTCAACAATGCAAACTCAAGACGCGCGCGCGCCACGAGTTCTTGCAAGGTTTTTTCAAGGCGTTGTACTTTCGGCAGGCTGGAAGAAGCCGGCGCGTGCAGCGTGGCAATGGCGTTTAATGCAGACGGGCGTTGCACAAACTCCGGCTCAACCACATCAAACTCGAACAATTCGAGTTCGTGCTTGGTTCGCGCGCTTTGAGGTGCGGGCGGGAGAATGAGAGCGTTCGCATTCTCATTCATGGGAGGTCTCTGCTCCGCCTTCTTTCCGGCAAAGAGCGCGCGCAAGAACGCAGAGAGTTTCGAAGACGGCGGCGCGAGATTGCCAGCGGCGACCGTACGAAACACAAACACGCCGAGAATACCGGTGATAAAATTCGGAGACCACATAGCGAAGAAAGGCGAAAGGAGCCGGCGGTCGGCGAGCGCTTCGCCTCCGATCAAGCAGGCCCAATAGAAGAGAAAAAATCCCAAACTTAAACCGCCGCTCATGGCAATTCCACCGCTCCGCGCTAACGTGCCGAGGGGCGCGCCAATCAAAATGAAAACGAGGCAGGCACAAGGGATCGCATATTTTTTTTGAATCTCCACCAACAGAACTTGGGCCTCGATCTCGAGCTGCCGTTTTTCAGCGAGAATCTCTGCGCGCGCGCGGCCGCTCTTATCGGCCAAAACCAAATTGAGTTGCTGTGTGCGGCGGGCAATTTCTTGGCGGATTGCTTCCACCTCCGACCACATTTCAGCGGTGCTCTTCTCGCGATCATTGCGCGCCTCGACTTCGTTGGCAGGCGCGGCCATTTCTTTCGCGCCGATCGCCATCACATGCTTGGAAAACGCGAGTCTCCGAAACTCCGCGGGTTTGGCTAGGTTGATTTCCTGAATCTCGCCTTGAAAGAGCGTGAGCAAGAGCGCGCCTTCGGCAGAATTCGATTGAATCAAGCCGCGCCGCGCCGAAATCGTGCGTCGCACTTCCGCAAGTGAATTGTCGTCGATGAGCAGCCCGCTAGCCTTCGTGACGCCGGCGCTATCGTCGAGCGCATGCGCGAGCAAACCAAAATGAGGAATCTCGTTGAACCAAATCCCCGGCTCGATTCTTACACTCGGCTTACTGCGCATGATTTCAGTCGCGAGCGTACGAACGCGAAAATTACATTTCGGAAGAACATTGTCATTGAACCAAATCAATGCCACGGCGAGCAGAGCCGCGGCGCCAAAGAGCGGCATGACTTGGCGAATAGGGCTGACCCCGTTTGCTTGCATAGCTGCAATTTCATTGTCCGCGGCGAGCCGTCCAAACGCCATGAGGGTAGCCGTGAGCACCGCCATGGGCACAGCAGTCGCAATAATCCAAGCCATATTCAAGCCGAGGAATTCCAACACCACGCTCCAGGGTAGCCCCTTGCTCAGAATGCGATTCAAGCTGCGAAACAATAAATCGAGCAGAAAGATCATCGTAATGACGCTCAAGCTGTAGCCAAACGGGCCGGCGTGTTCGCGCAGAAGGTAGCGTGCGAGAATAGGGCTTAGCATGATGTTAAAGGTTGAGGTTCGGTTCGACTTGAACCTTGTAAGAGCGGCAAGCGCAAATTGCGGAAGCAATTTTTTACTGCACCCCGCGGCTTTTTTTCTGCACTCTCCGAGCGTATCTTGTATATGAGCACAAGCTCGGAAACGGGAACACAAAATTGATGCAAAGGCATCAATTCTAGCTTAAGGCGTGTAGGCGGGAAAATAGGATGCTTTTAGCCGGGCCTATGCAATCTAGGCGGCTCTGTCGTGCAGGCAGTCTCTCCAATTGAGACGTGGCCTGTAAGTCAAGGCACAGATAAATCCAGACGCAGTAAAAGGGATTTGTTGTGCCTTTTTTTTTGCTTATAGAACTGACAAAAAAGAAACTTTCTCTGCTTCTTATTCAATGCCATCGTATGCTTACAAAAATCAAATTCAGCATTTTGCTTGCCGGCTTGCTCGCCGGCGGCTGCAGTCAAGAGATCGAAAAAGTTGGGCAACAACAGACCGCCGTGATCGGGCTGACTAGTGATTTCGATACGCTGCTGGAATTAGGCACGGCCAATTCCGATGCGTTGCACGTAATCGAAGAGATGCTCTTTCTCACGCTGTGCGAGTTAGATGAGAATTTGGCCCTGCAACCACGTTTCGCGAAATCTTGGACCGTGAGCCGTGATGAGAAAGAAGTTACTTTTTTTTTGCGCGACGATGTGTTTTGGTCGGACGGCCGTCCGACCTCCGCCGCAGACGTTCTCTTTACTTATCAATTGGCGGTGAATCCCCAAGTCGGATATACCGGTCGTGATCGTTTTGTGGAAGTCGATACCGTGATCACGCTGGACGCGCACACGATTCGTTTCACTTTCAAAAAAAATTATCCCGATGCGCTGTTGGATATTCAGATTCCGATTCTGCCCGAGCATAGGCTCGCAAACGTGCCTCCGGAACAATTGCGGCAGTCGGCTTTCAATCGTCAGCCTGTCGGCAATGGCCCGTTCATGCTCAAAGAATGGCGCGCCAATGATCGTATCGTGTTCGAGGCGAATCCGCGCTACTTTGGCGGCAAGCCCAAGTTAGATCGCGTGATCTTTCGCATCGTGCCGGAAGAAACAGTTTTGCTCAATAGCTTGTTAACCGGAGAAATCGATCTCCTGCCCTATGTCGCGCCGAATAAGCTGAGTACGATCACGGACAATCCGGATCTGCAAGTATTGCGCTATCCCGATCGCGGCTACAGCTTTCTTGCGTTCAATTTGAAGCGCCCCGTTTTTCAAGATCGGCGCGTGCGCGAGGCGATTACAAAGGCGATTCAACGAGAGAATCTTGTTGACGTTTTGCTCAATGGCCAAGGCCGCCTCGTGTCCGGGCCGATACCGCCATATTTCTGGGCGCATGACGAGTCGTTGCCGGTTGACATTTTCAATCCGAACGAAGCGAAGAATCTGCTGGAGACTGCGGGTTGGGTGGATCTCAATCAGGATGGTTGGCGCGAAAAGGAAGGGGAGACGCTGACGTTTACCATGAAAACCAATGCCGACAACAAGCTGCGCAGCGACGCGCTCGTCATGATCCAGTCGGATTTGGCGAAAATCGGCATCCAAGCAAAGCCGGAGTTGCTGGAATTTGGCAAACTCGTCGAAGACGTTTTGCAACGCAGAGACTTTGACCTCGTGTTGTTGTCTTGGAAAACCGGCTATTCGGTTAATCCTTCGCAGGTATGGCATTCCGACGCGATTGCGAACGGTTATAATCTTGGCGCATATAGCAATCCGCGCGTCGATTCTTTGTTGACGGTGGCGCGGCAGGAAAACGATCGCAGCAAGGCCAAACCGCTATGGTGCGCTTTCCAGCGGCAAATTGCGGAAGATTACCCTTACGTTTTTCTATACAATCAGGACAACCCGGCTGTTGTCCGCAAACGCTTGCACAATGTTAAAATGGACGTGCGCGGCTATCTAAATAACGTTGAGGACTGGTCCTTAGAAATTCTAGCCAAATGAGTGGGGAGTAAAAGAACGAATGGAGAAGAAATTCACGATTCTCGTGATTGGTGAGCGTGCGTTAGTAGACACCGTACGGCGCTGCTTTGCGGAGGAAGAGCACGCGGAGTTGTGCTCCTGCAACTCCGAAGAGAAAGTGCAGGAGTTTCGCGCGAAACGCACATGCGACATGATAGTGGCCGATTTCGATTTGCCGCAATTCAAGCCGGTGAAGTTTCTGAGCAGCCTCTTCAATTCGGGCGAACGGCAGGAAGTGATAATGGTGGCCGAAGCGCCGCCGATAGAGACGGTGGTGAAGTGTATCCAATTGGGAGCACGCGACTTTTTGCAATTGCCGCGGGAAAATCCCAAGCTGCATGAAACCCTCAAAAAAATTCATGCGCAATGGCAGCACAACCAAAACGGCGCGGCGTTTCAAACCCAGCAGCACGAGCGCTTTTCGGTGCGTGGCATCATCGGCGAATGCGCCCAAATGCTACAACTCCACCATCTCATTCAAAGAATCACGAGCCGGCGTTGGGCCACGGTATTGATCCTCGGCGAGACCGGCACCGGCAAGGAAGTCGTGGCGCGCGCGATTCATTACGGCG
>JABWAN010000374.1 GCA_013361015.1 Candidatus Zhuqueibacterota bacterium
ATCCATGAAAGTATTTCTCGCGGCCAATGCCCCATAAGCCAAAGTTCCGAAAACGCTCCACGTGATTGCGTCTTCGCTGTGCAGCGATTGCAAGTCGGAATAATAGCCCAAGACAGCCTCGTGATCAGGGCCTTCAAAGTCTTTCGCATGGCGGCTTTTATAGAGCTTTTGGCCAATTTCACAAGGCGGCCAAGCAATGGTATCAGTCATAATCAAGTTGTCTTTTGGATTAACAACTGCGAGCACACCGCCTTTACTATTTACGACTTCGATATTTTCACCGCGCCAGTTTACGATGGTTTTCATTGCTTAAAAAGATTCCTTCTGAATGACAGGCGAGGAAGCAAGCGGTTTAGGCAAACCATTCTGCTCCCTCGCAAACAAATACCAAACCCCTCCGAGCAGCGCGAGCGCAACGGTTTGGGCAAACAGCAAAAGCGAGAGCGACAAGGCCTGTGCTTGTGCGACTCCCGCTTGGGCGAATAAGAACACAAATGCGCCTTCGCGAATGCCAATGCCCGCGAGCGAGATCGGCAACACGGTGATGGTCGTGATCAACGGAATGTAGATGAAGTAATGCCAGATCGCGAGTTCGATGCCGAGCGCGCGGCCCAAAACATAAATGATCACGATGCCGAGGCTTTGATAAAAAAAAGAAAGCGCGATGAGTTTGAACATCGCGCGACGGTCGCGGCCTATGCTCATAATCCCCGCGCGGAAACCTACGATTTTATCCGCAATGCGCGCGAGCTTGAAACGCGCGAGCACGGTCTTCATCAAACCGAGCATCCTTTCATTCAACACCATCCACACGCACGCGATGAACATCGCGGTGAGCAGCAGCACGAAACCGAAGAGGCTGGGATTGTCCAACGTGTGACTCACGGGAATCGCGACGAGCAGGGCGAGCAGAAAATTCACGAGGAAGCCGACAACGCGCGTGACGAACATGGCGCTCGCGGAATCCACGCCGCGTTCGAGATAACGCCCCAAACGATACGCCCGAATCACATCCATGCCCACGCTCGAAGGCAGGAACGTTCCGAAGAAGCTGCCGAGGCAATGCACTTCCAAAGTTTTGCAAAACGGGAGATTGCGATTTAGCCCCGCGAGCAGAATGTGCCACGCGTAAGCAACCACCCCTTGCTGAAACAAGAACAGCGCGAATGCGAGCAGCGAGAGCTCGAGTTTCGTGGCCGCGAAGGCCGCGAGCAACGGTGCGAGTTCGATTTGCCACAGCAACAACGCCATCACCGCGAGACTGAGCAACGCTTTCAGCCACAGCTTCACGCGGTGCTCGCTTCCGGTTTGCCGTCGAGATTGGCGCGGCACCACAACTCGAACACGAGCAGCGCCCACAAACGATGCGAATGATTGTGCGCCTTGCGTTGGTGCTCGTTCATCATTTGCTCGATGAGGCTCGCATTGAAGAAGCCGCGTCGCCGCACGGTCTGCGGATTCAAATACTCCTGCAAAAGTTTTTGAATCGTGGCGGACTCGCGCATCCAATTTTTCATGGGCACGCTGTGGCCGAGTTTGTCTTTGCGAAACACGATTTCATCGGGCAGCTCGCCGGTCATCACTTGATGCAGAATGACTTTCGTTTGGCCTTTCTTGTCGAGCTTCAACTCACTCGGAATGCGCGCGGTGTAATCCACGAGACGATAATCGAGCAGCGGCATGCGGCCTTCCACGCCGAAGTTGCGAATCAACTCCATGCGGCGCAGATAAAATCCCACCACAGAATAATAATCGCCATACAAAGTGCGGCTCAGAAAATCTTTGCCGTCCGCTTCTTGATAAATTTCGAGCAGCTCGCGATACGGATTGTGGCCGTTCACGCTCGCCATCACTTCGGGCGCAAAGAGGCGGCGCAGCTCTTCATCAGTATAATAAATGCGCCAACGATTGCTGTGCAGCGCGGAAGGAAACGCGGCGCTATAGGAGAAGCGTTTGAGCTTCACTTGCAAACTTTTCTTGTCGTCGGTATCGGGCAAGTATTGCAGCGTTTTCGTGAGCGGGCTGCGCACGAAGCCGGGAATTTTTTCGAACATGTCTGCGGCGCGGTCGGCGAGATAAACCGGATGGCCGCCAAAGAGTTCATCGCCGCCGTCTCCGGTCAATACGTAATCCGCATGCTCACGCACGTTCGCGCCGAGCAAGAGCGACGCGACTTCGATGCCGATATCGGAAAACGGTTCTTGCGCGGATTGCGCCACGGTGATGATGCGCGTGGCCGCGTCTTCGGGCGTGTATTCGACTTGCTGGTGTTGCGTTTGATATCGCTCGGACATGATGCGCGCGTAATGCGACTCATCGAAACTCTTGCCGCGACAACGAAACGAGAACGTGGCAATCGGGCGCTGCAAATGGCCGTGCATGAAATGAACGACGGAGCTCGAATCCATGCCGCCGCTGAGAAAAGCACCGGGGCGAAATTTATCGCCGGCCAAACGCAAACGCACGGCGTCGCCGAGCAATTCGAGCAGCTCGGCTTTATACGTCGCCGCGTCTTTGTTGAACGTGTCGGCAAACGAAGGGCGCCAATATTGCGTCATGCTCATGCGGCTGCGCTCGATCTTGATGAAAAAGCCGGGACGCAACGCATGCACGTCATCAAACAAAGTATCGAAGCCGGGGTTATAGTTGAAGAGCAGATAACGCTGCAAGATGCCCATGTTCAACTTGCGCCCGACGCTCGGAATGCCGGTCAAACATTGCAGATCACTTGCAAAAAAGAGCACGCCGTGCTTGCGCGAAAAATATACCGGCTCCACGCCGAGATGATCGCGCACGAGAAAGAAGCGCTGCGCCGAAGCTTCCCAAATTGCGAGCATGAAATTGCCGTTCAATTGCACGAACGCTCTTTCACCCAACTCCTGCACGAGCCGCAGCGCGACCTCGGCGCTATTCGCGATGCTCGTGCTGCCGAGATGTTGCGCAGCGAGTTCTGCACGATTAAAGATACTGCCGTGCAACACGGCAAAGTTGCCGGTCTTGGGATCGCTATAACTTGCGAGACTTGCATCCAACGTGGCAACGCCGGTGGGTTGCATCGCAACGAGCGCGTCCGCGCCCATCGCGCTCCAACGCGGCTCTTGCGCTTTGCCGGTGTAAAGGCGCGTGAGCGCATTTGCAGTGAGTTTGTTCTCCGCGCTTTGCAGTTCCGGCAATGTGCGCTCGGAGGTAGTATGTCCGATGATTCCGAAGATCATGAGTTGGTGTTTTGGGTATTTGGGTATTGGGTTATTGGGCAGCAGCCTACCGGTCGCTGGTCACTGCTAACCGATCACTGTCTTTCAACTGCGCCGCGAAGCCGGGGAGGTAGTTTTTGACTTTCGCTTTCAAGAGATCGCGCAAGCGTTGGCGGCCTTCGCCGGGCAAACGATAGATATAAAAATCTTCCACGCGCGGCACGTAATACAAACTCTGGCGGCTGCGATTCGTGGGGCGGCTCGGCACGATGCCCCAATAATTGACTTTGTAGCCCGCTTCTTTCGAGAGGCGCACGGCGAGCGGGCTGCCCATGAACCACGGATAACAAAATTGCTCGACGGTTTTGTTCGGCAGCATTTCTTCGATGAAGCGTTTGGACTCGATCAAATCATCGAGAAGCGCGCGATGTTGTTCCGTTGCTCTCTCCATGCGCGCGTGATTTGTTTTTTTGCTTTCGGTTTGATGAAAAGCTGCGAGTTTTTTACGCCAGTCCTCTTGTTGAAAAAAAAGCTCGCCGCCTTCTTGTTGCACGTAATCCACGCAAGCCTGCCGTAGTTTTTCATCATCCCAATAAGCCAGACGACCGGCCATTCTCGGCTCGGAGCGATAGATCGGCGCGCCGAGCGGCAGCTCGCGCGCGTAGTTCATCTCTCCGTTTTCGCGATACACCGGCACGTTAATGTTGCCGAAAAAATATTTCACAAAATGCGGGTGCATAAAATCGACGACTTGCGGCGATACGCACACTTGATGATGATACATGGTGTGCGATTGAAAGTCGATTACGCCGCTTTCATGCATCGCGTAAATTTCTTCCCATGAGCACAGCGGCTCTGCGCTGCGCTCGCGCGCCAACAAATCCTCGACCGTCGCTGCGCGCGCAACATAATCCTCGTAAGTTTTCGCAAGCGTCGCATATTCCGCAATCAGGCCGGGAATGATGAAACTGACCGCGCAGAAGCCGTACTTTTGCAGCAATGGAAACGCGACGCTCCATAACGAGGCGCGACCGTCATCGAAAGTGAGCACGATGCTCTTCGGCGGAATCGCAACCTCGCCGCTCATCGCCAATTGAAACTCCGCGCCGCTCAACGTGCGATAGCCGTTGTGCGCGAGGTATTGCAACTGCGCTTCAAACGCAACCGGCTCGACCGTATGAAACGTGAAGACCGGAATCTCTTCGCGTAAAGGCTCGGGGTTGCGCGCGGTGACGAAGCGCGGATAATTGCGCGCGAGCATCGCCATGATATCCGGTGCGTTTTTGCGATAGCTCCAGCGGAGTTTGTCGGTGAGCGTGGCGAACATTCAAACGGGTATTGGGGTATTCGGTTATTTGGATATTGGGTCTGTGTGAGTCACGCAGCTAGTGTCGCAATCTTCGCGTGATCAATCTGCCGCGAGAGCGGTTTTTTATCAAGTCTTAAATATAGCGCTTCGAGCGCGGCCACGTTTTTTTCAATGCTAAAATTCTCGCTGTGCGTTCGCGCAGCTTCGGCTAGTCGCGTTGCCAAGTTCTGATCTTGCAACAAGCGCAGAGCGGCTTGCGCGAGCGCGGAGCTATTAGCTGGCGGAACGAACAAAACTTGTTGCTCGTGCTGCGCCATCTCGAGCATGCCGCCGACGCGCGTGGCAACGATGGGGCGGCCTGCAGCCATGGCCTCGGCCAAGATCAAACCAAAGCCTTCTCTTAAAGACGGAATGACAACAACGTCGCACGCATTGAGCGCGGCTTGCACGTCATTCACAAAACCGGCGAAGTGAAGTTTTTCACGCAAGCCCAACTCCTGCGCGAGCGGCTCCAGTTGCGCGCGCTCTTCGCCTTCGCCCACGATGGCGTAGTCGGCGCCCAGATACTCCAGGATCTCGGTCGGGCACACGTTCACCGCGGCGCCCCCCACCACCAGGCGCGCCGCCGGTGCGTGCGCCCGCAGCGCGGCCACCACCTGATCGCGGATCTCGGGCAGAAAGAACACCGGCTTGTCGAAGTTGCAGTTGTCCAAGTTGCGGACCGACAGCGCGACCCACTCGGGTGCGTGGCGTCGCACGGCGCGCTCGACGGCCCGCGTGGGATTCCCCTCGAAGGTCAGGTCCAGGAAAGCGACGTCGTGCCCCGCCGCCTCGAGGGCCGTGGCCACCAGCGAAAGCCCGACCGGCACCACCGGCCAGGGCATCTGCTCGCGGTTCGGGTTGACGCACAGCACTCGCACGACGACCCCAAGCTATGGTGCCGCTTTCGCCGGGGTCAACCGAGCGCCGCGGGGGCTTGCAGACGCCGGCGCGATCGAGCACGTTTCCCCCGTGCGACGCTGGCTCTGGGTGATTCCGTGCTGCCTGATGGCCGCCGCCTGCAAGAGCGAGCCCGGACCCGAGCACGAGCAAAAGTCGGACGTGGTGGTGGTGCTCGACGTCTTGCCCGGGGACTTCGTGGCAGAAAACGAGCCGCTGAAGATGCTGAGCGCCGGGGACCCCATCCAGCTGGTGCCGGCCCCCCAGGGCGGCCACGTGATCCACGTCGGCGCGCGCGTGCGCGGCTTGGGCTCGGACACCGTGAACATCCGCTCGCGGCTGCGCGACCCGACCACGAACGCCATCGAGATGGAGGAGGCGCGCGACATCGTGATGCGGCCCGTCGACGGCCAGCCCGAGTGGATGGAGCCCGATCTGCGGAGCGTGAGCCAGGTGACGCACATTCCGGCGTGCCCCAACTACGACGCGGTGGTGTTGCTCGGCGCAACTTGGACGCTCGAGGTCATCATCGACGAGATCGAAGGGCCGGGGTTGGGCACGGCGCGGGTGGACGTGTCGCCGGCGTGCTCACAGGCCGACGGCCCCGCCAAGGCGCAGTGCCAGTGCGAGTGCGAGCCGAACTACGTGCTGGGCAAGTGCGCCGCTGCCAAGTGAGTGTTCAGCGCCCCGGCGGGCGGCGCGAGCGGCGCGGCGGCGGC
>JABWAN010000375.1 GCA_013361015.1 Candidatus Zhuqueibacterota bacterium
TACAAAGGCATTCTTGCGGATAAAGCCCAGGGCGTGTTCAACGGCAAAGTGATGGTGCATCAAGACGCGCAGAAAACGAATGCGTATCAATCCAACCAATGCCTGCTGCTCTCCGACGAGGCGAATATCAACTCCAAGCCGCAGCTCGAAATTTTCGCGGACGACGTGAAGTGCAGCCACGGCGCGACCATCGGGCAGTTGGATGAAGAGCAACTCTTCTACTTGCGCGCGCGCGGCATCAGTCTCGATGAAGCCAATGCCATGCTGCGCTATGCGTTCGCGAGCGAGATTTTGCAGCGCATCGATATGCCGGAAGTCGCCGAGAAGATAGAAGAGATGGTGCATGCGTGTTTTCGGCAGGCATGATGCTGATGCATCAGTCAGAAGAAGCCAGTCTTGTGTATCAAAAATTGTCTATCGTAAATGCATAAGTCATTGAAAGCCCTTTCAACTTTCTACTCAAGTCATTGGCGAGAGGCGTTGCTTGCTGTTATTTCTGCTATAATAGGCATATTTGCGGATGACTTGATAAAAAAGATTGTTCCTCCAGTATTCAACGAGCCTAATTTACCCTACGTTGCCTTTGCGCTAATAGCGGCGATTTTTTTAGCAACAGCATCTTATTCGATATCGATGTGGCGTGCCACAAACCACCAGATTACATCAATAGAGGCGCACACCGGAACACTTGCTAATGCGGTTGGACAGAGAATTCAATTATTGCCCTACACAAAGGGATTTAAAGAATTGCAAAGGAGAATACAATCTGCAAAGTCTGAAATACTAGTATTGAGCAACTATATCTTTGATTGGGAAAATGGTAATCCGATTTATGACCCCACTACGATGCAAAGCTCAGAGCGTAAGGCCGTTTTCGCCGCAACGCAGGCAAAACTGAAGCGTGAAAACAGGAAGGGATTTAGATATGTGAAAGTGGTTCAGGTTCCCAAAGGCCATCGCTTAGAAGAAGCACTCGTTTACGATCCAATTTACGGGGAAGATTGTAAATTCTTGGCGGATATTAGTAAATCAGAGCCAGAGTTTGCGAGCATACGTTTATCAGAAATAATATTCCAAAATACTTTTTGCATAATCGATAGGGCTTTTCTCTATATGGAGTTTGATACTCGTAAGACGGACAACAATCAAACATTTTTACCATTCGTAATGATAGTCGAAGACCCCAATTCAAAAATCATATTCGATTTGGCTAAACTTCATCAGCGAATAGAGGCTGGATCAACCTTAATAACTCAAATTGGCTAATTTGAAAACCACGAAGGCCTGTACAATCGTGCGACAGCCTTTTTCAACTTAATGCGACTTCGAAAAGATGAGCACATATACCGAAGAACTCCAACGCCGCTCTTCTTCCACTAAACGCACGTCGGCTTTTGACGTGGATCGCGTGCGCAAGGACTTTCCCATCTTGCAGCTTAAAGTTCACGGCAAGCCGCTGGTGTATTTGGACAACGCCGCAACCTCGCAAAAACCGCAGGCCGTACTTGACGCGCTCGACCAATATTATCGCGCGGAAAATGCCAACATTCATCGCGGTGTGCATTATTTGAGCGAAGTGGCCACGCGCGGTTATGAAGGCACGCGCGTGAAGATTCAAAAATTTCTCAATGCCGCTTCGGAGCGCGAAATCATTTTCGTGCGCGGCACCACCGAGGCGGCGAATCTCGTGGCGCACTCGTATGGCCGTGCGCACCTCAAAGCCGGCGACGAGATCATCATCACGGGCATGGAGCATCATTCGAACATCGTGCCGTGGCAAATGCTCTGTGAAGACACGGGCGCGAAGCTGCGCGTGGTGCCGCTCAATAACAACGGCGAGCTGATTCTCGAAGAGTTTGAAACGCTCTTGAACAGCCACACCAAGCTCGTCGCGCTCGTGCATGTTTCGAACTCGCTCGGCACGATCAATCCCATTAAAAAAATTATCGCCCTCGCGCACGAGCGCAAAGTGCCGGTGTTCATCGACGGCGCGCAGGCCGTGCCGCACATGGCCGTGAACGTGCGCGACCTCGATTGCGATTTCTACGCGTTCTCCGGTCACAAAATTTTCGGGCCGACGGGCATCGGGGTGCTCTATGCGAAAGAGTCGTTGCTCAAAAAAATGCGGCCCTATCAAGGCGGCGGTGACATGATCAAGTCCGTCACGTTCGAGAAGACGACGTACAACGATTTGCCGCACCGCTTCGAAGCGGGCACGCCGGACATTGCGGGCGTGATCGGCCTCGGCGCGGCCCTGGATTATGTGAGCGGCCTCGGTTATGATAAAATCGCCGCGCACGAGCACGCGCTTTTGGAATATGCGACCGAGGCGTTGCTCGCGATTCCCGGTTTGAAAATCATCGGCACGGCGAAGCACAAAGCGAGCGTGATTTCATTCGTGCTCGACGGCATTCACCCGCACGACGTCGGAACGATTTTGGATCGCAGCGGCATCGCGGTGCGCACGGGACATCATTGCACGCAGCCGGTGATGAAGCGCTTCAACGTGCCCGCGACTTCGCGTGCTTCGTTTGCGTTTTATAACACGGCCGCGGAAGTCGAGGCGCTGGTGCAAGGGATTCACACGGTCATGAAGGTGATGAGCTAATGGACGATCTGCGCGAACTGTATCAAGAAGTGATTCTTGATCACAACAAGAACCCGAAGAACTACGGCAAGCTCGCTTGCGCCAATCACACTTCGGAAGGCTATAATCCGCTGTGCGGCGATCACATCAATTTATATCTGCAAGTGGAAGACGGCCGCATTCGCGACGTGAGCTTCGAAGGCTCGGGTTGCGCGATTTCGAAGGCTTCGGCGTCGCTCATGACGGCGGAGTTGAAGGGCAAGACCGTGGCTGAAGCGCAGCAGCTCTTCAACAAGTTCCAACACTTGGTTACCGGCGCCAACGAAACCGAACCGGAGCTTGACGGTTTGGGTAAGCTGGCGATCTTTGCGGGCGTGCGCGAGTTTCCGCTGCGCGTGAAATGCGCGAGCCTGGCTTGGCACACGATGTCCGCGGCGTTGAACGAAGGCGAAAAAGTGGTTTCAACGGAGTGAGAATAATGGAACCCAACCTCGACACGACCAACCCTCTGCGCGACGAAATCATCAAAGTCTTGCAGACCTGCTATGACCCGGAGATTCCCGTTAATATTTACGAACTGGGTTTGGTTTACAATGTCGAATTGGATGAGGCGAAGCAAGCGCATATTCGCATGACGCTGACTTCGCCCGCGTGTCCGGTTGCCGGCATCTTGCCCGGTGAAGTGGAAATGAAAGTCAAAGCCGTTCCCGGCGTCAGCGACGCCAAAGTCGAATTGGTGTGGGAGCCGCAATGGCACCCCAGCATGATGAGCGAAGCGGCAAAATTTGAACTCGGATTTTTTTAAGGAGCTTGGGATGCGCAATCTGAACATTCACATCAATGACAATCTCCCGCCGATGTATGATCCCGCGGCCGTGCAGCCGATGCGTGACGAATTGACGGCGACCGGCTTCGAAGAATTGCTCACTTCGGAAGCGGTTGATCAAACGCTATCCGCGCAAAACAACGAAACGATTTTGCTCGTGGTCAATTCCGTTTGCGGTTGCGCCGCCGGAAGCGCACGCCCGGGTGTGACGCTCGCGCTGCAGCATCACACGATTCCCGATCGCTTCGTGACCGTGTTCGCCGGACAGGATCGCGCCGCAGTGGAGCACGTGCGCGGCAAGTATCTGGCGGATTTTCCTCCTTCTTCTCCCTCGATGGCGCTCTTCAAAAACGGCAAAGCGATCTACGTGATGCACCGCCGCGAGATCGAAGGCCGGCCCGAAGGCATGATCGCGAATACTTTGGCAAAGGTCTTTGAGCAGCACTGCACGCGCAAAGGCCCGGCGATCAGTCCCGAGGCGTATGCGCAACTCACGCACGCCCTCGCGTGCGGCTCGACGATTCCGCGCTACGCGGGAAATTGATTTTGCTCCCTCCAACCTCGGCTGCGCCGAGATGTTATCGAACATGATAGGGTGAGGTGAATGCGCTATGACTCCGACAACATTCATGACCGACGAAGAGCTTTTGAGCCTGCCGAAAAACGGTTGCAAGTATGAATATGTTGAGGGCGAGTTGATTGTGAGCCCAGCGAAGATGCCGCATGAGCGCATTGGATTCCGCTTGGGACATTTGATCGAGAATTATCTCGAGCAAAATCCCATTGCCGAGATTTATGGATCGAGCACAGGTTATCGCATGGCAAGCGGGAACTTGCTCTCGCCCGATCTCTCCGTTGTTCTCATTAGCCGTTTTCCAGACGGCGTCGAGCCGGATAGCTTCGGCTATTTCGCGCCTGATATTGCAGTCGAAGTGCTTTCGCCGAGCGAGCGGCAGAGAAAGTTGAAAGAAAAGATCGTCGAATACTTTGCCAACGGCGCAAAACTCGTGTTGGTGATAAACCCCAAAACGCGTTCGGTTACGATTTATCGCTCGCCCGAAAAGGCTGAGACCTTGCAGGAAACGCAAACACTAGATTGCTCATTGGTTCTGCCCGGTTTCGCCTGCACGGTTGCTGAAATTTTCAAAAAACGCTCACGCTGATCATGCCGCTCGAGACGCTCTATCAAAAATTGCTCCTCGACCATTACAAGAATCCGCGCAACTTCGGCAAACTCGACGGCGTCGCGGTGCGCATGCGGCACGAGAATCCCTCCTGCGGTGATCAAATCGAGCTGTATCTCGAACGCAATGGCGACGGTAGAATTTTAGGCATTGCGTTCGAGAGCTGGGGCTGCGCGTTGAGCCGCGCTTCGGCGTCGATGATGACACAGGCGGTGAAGGGCAAAACCAGTGCGCAAGCCCGAGCAATGATCAGCGCGTTTCGCATGCTCTTCGAACCGCACCAGGCGAGGCTCGGCGATTTAGGTGATTTGCAGGCCTTCGCCGGGGTACGTGAATTTCCCGCGCGCGTCGTATGTGCGTTGCTGCCGTGGAACGCGCTCGCTGAACATTTCAACGGGAGCCAGGAACTTTGAAAGCAACCCCGCGCACGAATTGGCGTTTTCAGCAACACTCCTTCCAGATTGCTTCCTTCCCGCACTTGTGTATTTTAAAAATCCCTGCGCATGTTTTTCCAACGCATCTTTGCGGTTTTTTTAGATAGCCGGTAGCCTTGACATTCACGCTTTTTTTGATTATCTAAACAGCCGTTCGAAACTGGCTTGAGGTTTCTTCGCAATAAGCGCGTCCCATCAAACTGAAACAAGGCCGGAGTGCTCCGGCATACGACCGAATTTTTTTCTCAGAAAAGGAGAATGATAATGGCTAACAAACTGGTGAACTATTCCACCCAAAACGGCTTTGCCATCATCGAACTAAGCGATCCCCCTGCCAATACATACACCTATGAAATGATGCAAGAACTGGACGCGGCGATTTTACAAGCGCGCATGGACGACACCGTGCATGTAATGATTCTGCGCGGCGCGGGCGAGAAGTTTTTCTGCGCGGGCGCAAATATCAGCATGCTGCAGCGCGTGACGCCGCGCTTCAAATACTTCTTCTGTTTGCATGCGAACGAGACGTTGATTCGTTTGGAGCAAACGCCTAAGCTCGTGATCGCGGCACTCAACGGCCATTGCGTGGGCGGCGGCTTGGAAATCGCGATGGCCGCGGACATTCGCATTGCCAAAAAGGGCGGCGGCAAAATCGGTTTGCCGGAAGTATCGCTCGGCGTGTTGCCCGGCACGGGCGGAACGCAGCGGCTTGCCCGGCTCGTGGGTAAAGCGCGCGCGATTGAGTTGATGACGACCGGCCGCACATTCGAATTCGAAGAGGCGGAGCAAATGGGCATCGTTAATCACGTCTTTGCGGCAGAAAACTTTTGGGAAAAAGTTTTGGAATACGCCGGCCAATTCATTCCACCCAGCAAGGCCTCGAAAGCCGTGGGCTTGATTAAACGCTCGGTGCAATCCGGCGCGGAAGTTCCGTTCAGCGAAAGCTTGGCCATCGAGCGCGAGCTGCAACAACAACTCTTCCAAAGCGAAGACGCCAAAGAGGGTTTGGCGGCTTACGTGGAGAAGAGGAAAGCGAGTTTTGCGGGGAAGTAAGAAAAACGCAAACGGCAAGTCGTAGCGCAGACTTCCAGTTTGCGAACCAAGCAAGCAGGCTGCCCGCGCTA
>JABWAN010000376.1 GCA_013361015.1 Candidatus Zhuqueibacterota bacterium
CCCGAATTCGGATTTTGTTGCGGATAGCGTTGTGGTTGCAAGCACTGCACTGAATGCGATTGTGTTGAATGCGCCGGTGGATGTGTTGCGGGTATTGAATTATATGCCGGCACAGAACGCCAGAAATCTTCCCGTGCAAACGGAATTTCGCTTGACGTTTAATGCGCCGTTGGACACCAGCAGGTTCGGTTTATTCATTTCGCCGGAGCCTGTGGGCTTTTCGAAAACAAGCTTGGCTTTAGGCAGCGGCGCCAAAACTTTATCGAGCACACTTACCTTGCAGTCGAATACTTCCTATTCCGCCTTGCTGTTTGCCGCGAACAGTACCCGCGGCCAAGTTTTGCCCGCGCCGGTGTTGATTCAGTTTTCTACGGCAAGCGATTTTCCCTCCGGCGAAGTGCGCGGCCAAGTCGATTTCGGCTTAAGCCCGGACTCCACCAAATACGTTTTAGTGGGATTGCTGCGCCAAGACATTCCCACTTTGCTTGTGCGTTTGTTTCCGCCGCTCAATGAAAAAGTCAATGCCGTGTTAAGCAGCGCGCTAATGGCAATGACCTATGTGCGTGAGGAGTCTGGAAATTTCGCCATCACGCACCTGCCCGATGGGACCTACTGGCCTGTAGCGGCGAAAGATTTCAACGGCAATGGCTCGTTTGAATTGGGCACGGACCCCATCGGCTATTACGACGGCGACGGGGACGGAGCTACAAGCCCGGGTGACAGCGTGGTAGTTCGCAATGGCAATGTGGTGGGCAACGTCGTGATGAAGCGACTCTTCTGAGAACCGCGACCGGTTTTTGGCGTTTTGATCGACAGTTTACAAATCAGGGGAAATTTATTCTTGCTTTTCTAGGCTTCGTGCTTTATCTTTGCCAGCCTTTTTGGAAAGTAAACGGGGCATGGCGCAGTCCGGCTAGCGCGCCTGCTTTGGGAGCAGGAGGTCGCAGGTTCAATTCCTGCTGCCCCGACACAAAAAGTAAAGAGCGAACAGAGGCGCCAGTAGCTCAATCGGATAGAGCAACAGCCTTCTAAGCTGTGGGTTGTGGGTTCGATTCCCGCCTGGCGCACCGTACAGCTTAGCGTTCCTGTATAACCCAGCCTTTTTGCGTGGTGAGTGTAGCTCAGTTGGCAGAGCGCCAGATTGTGGTTCTGGTGGTCGCGGGTTCGAGCCCCGTCACTCACCCTGTCAACTCGTCCCCTTCGTCTAGTGGTCAGGACTCAGGATTTTCGATCCTGCAGCACGGGTTCGAATCCCGTAGGGGACGCTTGCTTTTTCTACCCACCGGCTCTTCTCAATCTCCTAAAATTCTTTTACTGCAACAGGAAAAATCCTTTCTCTCTTCATGCTACAGTGGACAGGCTTTGTGCAAACGTCAGAGTTTGTCATTCCTGTAAGTCTCGTGTATGGGATTTACAGGAAGCTGTCATGATTTGAACTTGCTACACATGAAAGATTTCTCACTTCGCAGTGCTCTGTTTAAATGACGTCTTTGCCAGGATGGGACGCGACGGACACAACCGAATGGCGCAAATTCTGAGAGGATTTCTTCATGTTGCAGAATGTGCTCGATCCAAAATGCGGATTCGTGTGCCGCGCAAAACTTATGCAGCGATTTACAGAAGCCCGGGCTGTTTTCTGCCCAATAATCTGTTGCGCTGTGCCATACAAATGTTTATCATGCGAGATGGAAACGCAATATCTGATCAAGCCTCAGCAAAACTATTTGCTCTTCGACGGTGCGTGCGGCATTTGTTACGCCTGCGCGCAATTCGCGCAGCGCCGCGATCGGCGCCGGCAATTTCAAATCGTGCCCTATCAACAAATTCCCGAGACCGAATTACTACGCTATGGCACCTCTTACGCAAAATGCTCACGCCGCGTGCACGTGATTTCGCGGCAAGGGAAAGTGTATGCCGGCGCTTTTGCAGTGAATTATTTTTTGCGGCATTACTTTCCATGGAACCTACTTGTGGCGGCAGTGTATCTCGTGCCGCTGTTCTTACTGCTCGAAATGCTGCTCTATGCGCTCGTGGCGCACCAGCGCCGGCGTTTGTCGCAATGGCTCGGATTTACTGCCTGCGTGATGCTGCCGCAAAAATCGCAAGCGTGACGCTCTTCCCGCCTCTGAAGCGCGCAAATGCCAGGTTGCAAATCTGCATTCTGAAAATTGAAACGCGTTTGGCTGTGGCATACCCCGTCGCAAGGATTGGAGAAGTATCAAATGCCCTCGCGTGTTTATCCTCCCAAATTCAAAGCCAAAATGCCCTTTGGTCATCTCCTCGGTTTACGCCGCGATCTGCTTGAATACATACAGCGCGTGGCCGAGACCTGCGGCGAAGTGGGATACTTCAAAGCCGGGCCTATGCGCATCTATTTGCTCAACAACCCCGAGCACATTAAGGACGTGCTCGTGACGCATCACAAAAATTTTATCAAAAGCCGCGGCTTACAATTAGCGAAGCGCATACTCGGCGAAGGTTTGCTCACCAGTGAAGGCGAATTTCATTTGCGGCAGCGCCGCTTGGTACAGCCCGCTTTTCATCGCCAGCGCCTCGCAGGGTATGGTGCAGTCATGTGCGAGGAAGCTTCAACCATGAGCACAGCATGGCAAGACGGCGCCGAAGTGGAGGTGACCGAAGAAATGATGCGCTTGACTCTCGCAATCGTCGGCAAAACCCTGTTCGGCACGAACGTTGAAGAGGAGGCGGATGAAATCGGCCGGGCGCTCACGGCCGCGATGGGCTTGTTTTCGCGCTTGACCAATCCTCTCGCTGAGATTTTGGAGAAGCTGCCTTTGCCGAGCAACGTTCGTTTCTTTCGCGCCAAGCATCGCCTCGATGAAACGATCTATCGCATTATCGCAGAGCGCCGCCAGCGCGGCGACGATCGCGGCGATCTTTTATCCATGCTACTCATGGCGCAAGATGAGGAAGGCGACGGCGGCCATATGACCGATCTGCAAGTGCGCGACGAGGCCATGACGCTTTTTCTCGCCGGCCACGAAACCACGGCGATTGCATTGACGTGGACGTGGTATTTGCTGGCACAACATCCCGAGATCGAAGCGAAGCTGTATGCTGAATTGCAGGACGTGCTCGCACAACGCCCGCCGGCAGTGGAAGATTTTCCGCGACTCAATTACACGCGCATGGTGCTGGCAGAATCCATGCGCCTCTTCCCGCCGGCTTATGTTTTCGGCCGCATGGCCGTCGAGGATTATCAAATCGGTCCGTATTATGCGCCGGCAGGCGCGACGCTATTGGTGAGTCCGTACATTCTGCATCGTATGGAGCGCTTTTATTCCGAGCCGCTGCGCTTCATGCCGGAGCGATGGACGGCCGCGGCCGAAAGCGAGCGCCACAAGTTTGCTTATATTCCGTTCGGCGGCGGCCCGCGCATTTGTATTGGAGAAGGGTTTGCGTGGATGGAAGGCGTGTTGGTGCTCGCCACTCTGGCGCAACGTTGGAAGTTACGTCTTGTGCCCAATCACCCCGTAGCATTGCAGCCGCTCATCACATTGCGGCCAAAGTTTGGAATGAAGATGAAATTGGAGCGGCGCAGGAGAGACTCATGGTGATTAAGCCTGTTCAGTCCAGCGAGGCCGCAGTTTGGGAACGGAGGTCTTGTTGGCGTTTGATGCAGCCGGCCCCTCGGCTTTGTTGAGACGGAGCGAATCATTTGCTTCAAAATGATTCAGGCACTGAGTTTTTCCCGCGCGTACTCACGTGCGATGATTGACGTCGATCGGCTTCGGCTCTTGGCCGGGCAAGTGCGGCCACTCGCCCCTTTCATGATAAAACGCCACGATCTTGTCCCACGCTTCTGCAGCAGTTTCAACGTAGTCGATCAAATTCAAATCTTCATAAGCAATCATGCCTTGTTCGGCGAGAAAAGGAAAGTTAAGGGCACGCTGCCAAAACCTCCTTCCAAATAGCAGAATCGGTACGCGCTCCATTTTTTGGGTTTGAATCAAGGTCAAGGTTTCGAACAACTCGTCGCAGGTTCCGAAACCGCCGGGAAACGCGACCAAGGCTTTTGCGCGCAGGCGAAAGTGCATCTTGCGCAACGCAAAATATTTGAACTGAAAACACAACTCAGGTGTGATGTAAGGATTCGGCTGTTGCTCGTGCGGCAAGGTGATGTTCAAACCGATGGACTTTGCGCCCGCCTCGAATGCCCCGCGATTAGCGGCTTCCATCACGCCCGGCCCGCCGCCGGTGATCACCACGAAATCACAATGCCCATCGATTTGGCACGCGGCAGAGACGAGCCGGCTGAACTCGCGCGCCTCTTCATAATAGCGCGCATTCTCGACCAACAATTTCGCTTGGGTGAGACGTTGCTGCATCGGGCGATCGTGCGGATGCGCCGCGGCCTCTTTGGAGATTTTTTGCAGATTCCTCTCGGCTTCTTCTTGGCAAAGCAAGCGCGCGCTGCCAAACACGACGATCGTCGATTGCACATTGTGCTCATTGATGATGATTTCCGGCTTGAGCAGCTCTAATTCCAGGCGAACCGGGCGCAAATCATCGCGCTTTAAAAATTCTACGTCTTCGAAAGCCAGGCGATAGGAAGGCGATGCCATGATTTGGCGCAGATTCTCTTCTTTATTCATATGCTCCTTTGCATTCGGATTGCTTTGGCTCCATGGAAGAAGCGCTCGCAGGTGGCGAGACGATGCGGCTCAAGATGGGTGAGATTGCCGGCGCGCCCCTCATTTTTTGCGCGTCCATTCTCCCGTGGGAAGTTGAATCCATTCGCCTGGTTTGGCGCTGTCGCGCTGCAATTGCGCAAAGGCCTGATCGACGGCGACAGGCTCGGCGGCCTGCACTGCCGGATTGATGGCAATGATTCTTTTGAGAATTATTTGACGGTCGCGATTTTCCTCGGCCATGATGCGCTCCACGAGTTGTTTGTATGCCGCGTCCTTTTGCAGCCGCTCGTTGGGACGAAGTTCGAGCACGCCCTGGTTGTTCTCGCCGAGCGCGCCGTCGCGTTTGAATTCCTCAATATCGTCTTTGTTGAATTCGCGGTTTTGCACGGCGCTGAGCACTTCACGTTTTTCATCAGACAATGTGATCTGGCTGTCGGGATTCACGGCGCGCACGGACGCCACCATCCACACGTCTTCTTTCACTTGACTGTATGTGCCGAGAATTTGGTTCTCCAGCGCGGTTTTTTCTCCGGTAAATTTCACTTCGGGCGTATGCACCGTACACGCGAAGAAAAGCGTGGCAGGCAATAACAATTTGGCGAGTGTTCGCGCGGCAATTCTTGCAAACGGGAAATCATCGTTGTGATGATACATACGAGTCCCTACTTGAGGGAGGGTAAAGGTGGGTGTCAATATCGAACACGACTTCAAGATTACACCGCGGCGGCGATGGAAAGCAGACGACTTCATCATATGAACCTCTCAAATTTCCAATTCTGATAGTTTCCGCCGAGAATGATAAACAGTCCGAGCCTGCGATGCAAGAGTTTTCATTTGTATCACGGGCGATATTTATTTACTTTCATGCCGTATGTCATCTCAATCTCAAACTGTTTCGCTCTTCATCCCCTGCCTAGTCGATCAAGTTCTTCCAGAAATAGGGCTGGCGATGGCAAATGTGTTGCGTCGCGCCGGCGTGCGCGTGGAATATGATGCGCGACAGACTTGTTGCGGCCAGCCGGCATTCAACACGGGGTATCGCAAAGAAGCGCTGCAGGTTGCAGAACACTTTCTCGATGTGTTCGCGGACCAGGCCGTCATCGTCACACCTTCCGGGTCATGCGCTGCAATGGTGCGGAATTTTTATCCGCAATTGTTCGCGCAGCACGCGCGCCTCTCCGATGCCATGGCATTGGGGCCGCGCGTCTTCGAGTTTTCCGAGTATATGGTGCATCAACTGCAACGCACGCATGTTGGCGCAGTATATTCTCGCAAAGTCGGATTTCATAACTCGTGTCACAGCTACCGCGAATTGGGTGTGACGAGCGAGCCGTTGGCATTGTTGCGCGAAGTGAAGGGTCTCGCTTTGATCGAGCTGCCCGGGGAGCCGGTGTGCTGTGGTTTCGGAGGACTTTTTTCATTTAAGTTTGCGCCGATTGCCTCTGCGATGACCTACAGCCGCATTGAATCCTTCGAGAAGTTGGGCGTCGAAGCGA
>JABWAN010000377.1 GCA_013361015.1 Candidatus Zhuqueibacterota bacterium
GGCTTGGATAAAAAGGTCGCAGGCTTGGATAAAAAGGTCACAGGCTTGGATAAAAAGGTCGCAGGCTTGGATAAAAAGGTCGCAGGCTTGGATAAAAAGTTCAACAGGTTCGAAAGCGAAACGGCGCGCCGATTCGACGATCTTGAATTGAAGATCCACGGCTTCAAGGACGAAATCTTGTCGGTTGTGGATGCCACGCGGAAAGAGTATGATGAAACTCGCCAAGAGCGCATTGTGATGGGTGCAGTGCAAGATCGTCAACAGAAAGAAATCGAAACGCTCAAAGAATCCGCGAGCGAGCAGAAGCAGTTATTGGAATCTCTCGATGCGCGCGTCACGGAATTGGAAATGAACAAGGCCGCCTAATCAGTCAGCAGCCTTGCCGGAACGATCAAAGCATCTCTTGCAAACGTTTTAATCCTTCCACTACATTTTTCCCCAAATCAACTCGCAGCACACTGCGCTGATTGTCCAGCAGTGCTTGCCGGTCTCCCAAGGCTTGCGCCAAAAGCAACGTCCCGAATGACATTGATGAATTCTCCTCGCCGGCTTTGTTTGGGATTGCCGCATCTTCAGTTGCGTTCCCGGTGCATTGTATGAATAATCCGTTGCCGGCATCGCCTTTGTGAAGCTGGCCGGTGGAGTGTAGGAAGCGCGGGCCGTAGCCGATGGTCGCCGCGAGTTGATATTCATCACGCACTTTTGCTGCGAGCAATTGCAGGGCTTCGTCGGTGGCGTGATTGGGAGCGAGATAAGCTTGCAAGGCCACATAGCTGCGTGGCTGTTCAGTTCGCGCTAGTGCGAGAAAATCTTTCAACGCTTGTTTGATCGAGCGCGCCGGAAAATCTGCATATGCGGTGAGGCCACTCTCTATTGCTGTCGGCGCCAGTTCCGGCAATCTGCCCTTCTCTTGAAATTCCGCAACCGTTTTGCGGGCAAGCACTTTGGCGGATTCGACATTGGGCTGATCGAATGGATTAATGCCGAGCCGCTGCCCGGCGATGACCGTTGCAATTTCCCAGCGGAAAAATTCTGCGCCGAGGTCGTATGTGTCCTGCAAATCGATTTGCACAACGGGATGTCCCGCGTTTGCCAGCGCTTTGATACGTGCGGTATGTGTATCATCGCCATTCAAACGAAGATAAACGAAGGACCGATCTTCCGCATAAACCTCAGGCGCACCGGGTTCTTCTTCGAGCACCGGCAAAATGCCTTTGCCCTCTTTGCCCGTGCTTTCCGCGATGAGCTGCTCGACCCACGCGCCGAATGATGCGATCGCCGGGGAGGTGAGGAACGTGACTTTATCGCGGCCCGCTTTCGCCAGTTCGCCCATTGCCGCGCCGAGTTGAACTGCGATATTACCATCACTTTTATCACTGGCTGCATTTTGTGCGCGCGCGAGCAATTTGCCAATATCCACGCCGAGCAATGCAGCGGGTACGAGGCCGAAATAAGAGAGGGCGGAATAACGCCCGCCGATGTTCGGGTCATTTAAAAAAGTCTTGCGAAATCTGTACTCCTTTGCAGTGTCGGCCAATCCGCTGCCGGGGTCAGTGATCGCAACGAAATGCTCGCCGGCTTTTTCTTTTCCCGCAATCTTCAGCAATTCGTTATAAAAATACTTGAAGAAAGAAAACGTTTCGACCGTGCCGCCGGATTTGGTTGAAACGATGAAAAGCGTTTTGGAAAGATCAAGTCTGCGCGCGTGCTGCAAGACTGCGCCGGGATGCGTGCTGTCCAACACCGCGAGATCGAGATAACCGGGCGCGACTCCGAACGTGAAACGAAAAACTTCCGGTGCGAGGCTCGAACCGCCCATGCCGAGCAACAACGCATGTGTGAAACCCGCAGCGCGCACTTCGTCAACGAATGCCGCAATCTCCGCAATGCTCTTTTGCATCACTGCGGGGCTGTGCAACCAGCCGAGACGATTGGTGATTTCCGTTGGCTCGGGCTTCCACACGGTGTGATCATGTTGCCAAATGCGTTCTAAAATTTTTTGTTGAACGATATCCGCGTGCGCAGCCGCTATTGCCGTTTGATATTTTCCGAGGTGTGCTTGGAGAGGTCTGTGCGAATTGGACATTTTATGCTCCGAACCGTTTGGTGAATTTCGTTTTCAATTTTTGAACACGAGAGCTTGCTCATGCTTTGGCTTTTTGAAATCCGCGAAGCGCTTTAAGTCAGCCTGCTTGCAAAGGCCACTGAGGTAAACAAGCGGAGAAGAAAAGCAACAACGCGCAGCGACAAGCCAAAAGAAAAGATATTATTCGAGCACAACGCAAATTCGAAACGGAGTTTCTTTTGCAAGTGCGTTCCCAAACGGGAGTTTGGGAACGAGAATGTTTGCGCACTGAAAACTGATCACTGCTTACTGTTTCATGCGCGCCAACACGGCCTTTGCTTCTTGCACGACGTGCTCAACCGTGAAGCCAAATTCTTTGAGCAAATCTTTGATCGGTGCAGACGCGCCATAACCGCGCATGCCGATAATCGCGCCTTCGCCGTGCAGGCCGGCATAACGTGACCAGCCAAACGTTGCACCGGCCTCGACTGCAACGCGTGCGCGCACGTGGCGCGGCAAAACCTCTTCTTGATAAATCGCATCCTGGCGTTCAAACAATTCCCAACACGGCATGCTCACGACGCGCGAGCGAATGCCTTCTTTTTGCAATTGCTCGTGCGCGCCGAGGCAGAGCTGCACTTCGGAGCCGGTGCCCATGAGAATGATCTCGGGCACGCCGCCCGAATCCGCGAGCACGTATGCACCGCGCAACGCGCCTTCGGCAGAAGCATATTTTGTGCGATCAAAAGTAGGAATGGCTTGCCGCGTGAGCATGAGCGCCGCCGGGCGATTGCGCAAACTCATGATGTACTTCCACAGCACGGCGACTTCGTTCGCGTCCGCGGGACGAATAACGTCGAGATTGTGAATCGCGCGCAACGCGGCGAGATGCTCAATGGGTTGATGTGTCGGCCCATCTTCACCCACACCTATACTGTCGTGCGTGAAAATATAAAGCGCGGGTTGCTCCATGATCGCAGAGAGGCGCACGGAAGGGCGCATGTAATCCGAAAAGACGAGAAACGTTGCGCCATAAGGCCGCAGCTTGCTCAGGGCCATGCCATTGAGAATCGCGGCCATGGCGTGCTCGCGAATGCCGAAATGAAAATTGCGGCCTTCGTATTGATGCTTGGCAAAACTCTTTGCGCCTTTGAGCAGCGTTTTGGTGGAAGGAGCGAGATCGGCGGAGCCGCCGATGAGCCACGGAATGCGTTCGGCAATTGCGTTCAACACTTTGCCGTTTGATTCGCGACTGGCAATGCCCTTTGCATCCGCGGGAAATGTGGGCAGATTTTGATCCCAGGCTTCGGGCAGTTCGCGTTTTTGTATTTGTGTGAATTGTTTGGCCAGATCGGGATAGGCTTCGGTATAGGAGGTAAATTTTTTCTGCCAATCGTCTTCAAACTTCTTGCCCTTCGCAATGACCTCGTTACGATAGCTGTGGACTTCTTCCGGCACGTAGAATTTCTTGTCGGGGTCCCAACCATAATTCTTTTTTGCGGCGCGAATTTCTTCTTCGCCCAAAGGTTCGCCGTGTGCGGCATGCGTATCTTGTTTGTTCGGCGCGCCGTAGCCGATGTGACTGTCGACAATAATAAGCGAGGGGCCGTGCGTTTCTTCGCGCGCGATTTGAATGGCATGCGCGAGCGCTTCGACGTCGTTGGCGTCGTTCACGTGTTGCACTTTCCAATGATAGCCGATGAAGCGCGTCGCCACCTCTTCGCTGAACGCCAAATCCGTTTTGCCTTCGATGGTGATGCGATTGTTGTCATACAGCCAAATGAGATTGTTCAAGCCCAAGTGTCCCGCAAGCGAGGCCGCCTCGCTGCTGAGTCCTTCCATCATGCAACCGTCGCCGAGTATCGCAAAAATTTTGTAGTTGATGATTTCATGATTGGGGCGATTGAAATACGTGGCGAGCCACTTTTCCGCGATGGCCATGCCCACACTATTGGCTGCGCCTTGCGCGAGCGGGCCGGTTGTGGTTTCCACGCCGGGCGCCAAGCCGTGCTCGGGATGGCCCGCACACTTGTGATGCAATTGCCGGAAGTTTTTGAGATCATCAAGCGTGATGTCATATCCCATCATGTGCAACGTGCCATAGAGCAGCATCGAAGCATGGCCGTTCGAGAGCACAAAGCGATCGCGATTAGGCCAATCTGGATTGGCGGGACTGTGGCGCAGGAAGCGATCCCACAACGTGAATGCGACGGGGGCGAGCGCCATAGGCGCACCGGGGTGTCCGGAGTTCGCGGCTTGCACAGCATCCATTGCAAGCGTGCGAATCGTATTGATGCACAGCCGTTCGAGGGTAGCAGGGGTGGGCATATTGCAGATCCTTTCTGGTAAGCGATGCGTAATTTCGAAAGCCCGAATTTAAAACAAATAGCCTTCGTGACAAGGGATTTCTTGAGGGAGGGCGTTTGACAAAGGGAATATTGCAGGGTTGTGTGCTCAAGTTGTTTGACGAGCCGCGCTGGCTCAACACTATAATTGACGGGGGAATGATAGGAGGAAGAAGGTTTATGAAGGCGAGGAATGCGGAAGTGAGACTCGTCGAGTGTTTGACCTGAGCAGTCCGCAAGGCAGCCTGCTCAGGTCAAGCAAGGAGTTGGTGCCCACCTTGCGGAGCATCACCTAATGGGTGATGCGAAAGAAGCACCAAGGTCTTGCAGGCTGCGGGCTCGATCACGACCAATGCAAAATCGAGATCGGAATTATCCTTTCTCTCTCGCGTTGATGCTCATTCCTCCCTTAATCCCATCGCCAAACAACAATAAGCCAGGCAGAAGCGTAAATCCAGATCCATTTGCTGGGCGGGCGATTGTAAGTATTCCACGAAGATGTTAAAGATTTCCTGCATGCGCGATTCGCATGAAACCGCTCGGCAGAGGGATATCAGCGCAGCTTTGAAGGTTTCGGCGTCGAGCAGATATGCGCGCACGATTTCCAAACAGGCCTGGCGCTGTGCCGGTGCTCTGTGCTTCTCCGCCAAATCCAATAGAATGCCTTCGCCGATGGTTGGATCGAGCAAGTAGGCTTTGTAGTCACTATAGAAATCCTCGCCGGTGCCACACAAATCTGCCAGCGAGAGATGCGCTTCGCCGCGCACCGTGCGCGCCTCGAACTCATGAATGCGCCAAAGTATCTCTTTGAGTGATTCCGCCTTGCCGAATAAGTTGAAAGCATTCATACAATGAATGAGCAGGCGCGGATTGTCCGTATTGCGAAAGATTTCCAATATCGCCGGATAAGATTCTTCATCTTGCAAACGGCCCAACGAGAGCATCGCTTTGCTCTGCAAGAACAAGTCTTCGGAGCGCAGCGTTGCGCGCAAAAGCGGAATTGCTTCCTGCACGCCGTAAATGCCGAGCAAGTCCGCGGCGAGATAGGCCGTGGTGAATTCGTGGTTCTTCACTTCCTCCATTAATGCGCGCGCGATGGCGGGCGTGGGTGGAACGTTGCGCAGCGCGTGCAGGGCATCGGCGCGCACGACGAGGCGCGGCGAGGCCAAGCCT
The DNA here is from genome assembly GCA_013361015.1 of Candidatus Zhuqueibacterota bacterium. Lineage (GTDB taxonomy): Bacteria > Zhuqueibacterota > Zhuqueibacteria > Zhuqueibacterales > Zhuqueibacteraceae > JABWAN01. Next base: position 5,584 of record JABWAN010000377.1, read on the forward strand.
TCCAATAACTCTTTCTCACTCAGTTGCGAGCCGAAATCGCTGATGCGATCAAGCGCTTCGGTTTCTTCTTCTTCCGTCAAGCGGCCCGCGAGATTGCTCAAATAGAAGAGCGCCATTAAATCGCGCGGAGAGAAAAGAATATTCAATACTTCGCGGAATTTTCGATCACGAATGGGCGAGAGACGTTGCGTTAAAATAATTGCGCCAATGGACAGCAGAGCCAGCAGGCCGTAATACCATCGAAATGGCGCTAGGCCGCCGGCCATCAAGCTTTGCAGTTTGCTGATGATGACACCACCGAGGAATGCGCCTAGGAAAGCGGTGACACCCATGGCGATTTCTGAAAACAGCGAAGCGGCATATTGTTCGCGCGGTCGCACCCAATTGAAAAGGTAAGGCACTTGCGCGCTGGTGAAGCCCGGCGAAACCAATCCGAAAATGAGAAAGTTGAGCGCGAAATAAACCGTGCTGCGGCCCGGCGTGATGACCCAGGCCAGGAGCCCAAACATCAGGCATATCGCATAAAGAATCATCATCGGACGCGCGCCGAGACGGTCGA
>JABWAN010000378.1 GCA_013361015.1 Candidatus Zhuqueibacterota bacterium
CTCGTATCGAGCAAGCGCTGCAAATAGACGCTGCGTTTGCCTTCGTATTCGAATTTGAAATAATCCGTGAAGCGCGTGTCGCCGGTCGCTTTCGCCAGGCCTTTCGCAATGCCGGCGAGAATTGTGAGATCATCTTTGCTGTCAAACACCGGTGGAATGCCGCCCTTCCAAATTTGCAAAAACGGATTCGAGCAGCTTGCGGTCACTTCCAAATCTTCGAACTCCAGCCATGAGTTGGCGGGCAGCGCAAGATCGGAGTACTCAATCGAAGCCGTCATCTGAATATCGATGGAAACGATCATCTCGATATTCGGATTGACGTTCTTAATCATCTCATAGACGTGCTTGGCATTGTTGATCAGATTAACGTTTGTGAACAGCAGCGCTTTCGTGGGTGTGGGCATGTGTGTTTTGCCCGTGAAATTTTTGCGGCCAAATTTCGGCGTCTCGACGATCAAGGCTTTGTCGCCGTGATTCCAGTACGCGGGCTCTTCGTCTTTGGTGTAAGCGTGCGCCTTCACTTCTTTCCCATGCGCCGCGGGATCGAGATTCGGCTCGAACGGATCTTCCGCGACCCAACCTTTGAAGCCGGGGCCGGTCCACGGCGAGCCTTGAAACAGAGCCGCTTTGTAATTGCCCGCCCACGTGTGGCAACCCGCGCCAGGCTTGCCGATGTTGCCCGTGAGCATGAGCGGCAAATACGCGGCGCGATTCATCTCCGTCGCATGGAACCAGTGATTGATCCCCTCGCCTTGATGGATTGCCACGGGCGCGAACTTCGCGATGTCTTCCGCCAATTGCATAATCAAATTCTTCGGCGCGCTCGTCATCTCAACAACTGAATCGAGATCATAATCCTTCAAATGAACTTGATAGAGCGACCACAACGTCGCGACTTCGATCTCTTTGCCATCAACTAGCTTCACTTTGAACGTGCCGTCGAGCGTCGGGTCAATGCCTTTTTGCGCGAGCGTTTCACCCACATCATCGCGTGTGACGGCACGAGGTTGATTGGTCTTCGCATCCCACACCACGAAATCGCCGAGCTTGTCGTGCTGTTCTTTGGAGAGGCCTTGAATCTTCATCGAAGGCCCGTCCTGCGCGAGCGTGGTTTGATAGTTCGCAAACACTTCCTGTGCGCGCAAGCGTTTGAGATTGTCTTTGCGCACAAGCAAGGGCAGATCGGTGAATTGCTTCACGAATTTTTCATCGTACCATTTCTTCTCGATCATGAGGCGCGTGACGCCGAGCCACAGCGCCGCATCCGTCGCGGGCCGAATCGGAATCCAATAATCCGCTTTGGTGGAAGGCGGACCGTATTCCGGCGCAATGACGACGATCTTCGCGCCGCGCTCCATGCATTCGATGAACCAATGCGAGTCCGGCAATTTGTTTTCGACAAGATTTTTGCCGTCCATGATGATGAGCTTGGAGAAGCGCAAATCGTTGAAGTCGCAATCTGAAGCTTGCAGGCCATGCACCCACGGCTGGCCCGGCGCTTGATCGCCGTGCCACGTGTAATTCGCCCAGTTGCGACCCGCCAGCGCGTGCTCGTGGTCCACGCCGCGAATCTGTGCATCGAGCAGCGCCATCGAGTTGTTGAGACGATACATGCCGTACTTGCCCATCACGCCCAAGAGGCCCATGCCGCCGCGCATTTTGAACGTGCGCGTGCCCGCGCCCATCGTGGCTTCGACCATTTCGGGTTGATAGCCTTGCGCGAGCAAGCGCTGCTTGCCTGCTTCGCCGCTGTAACGCTTGCCAATCGAAACGAGCGCTTTGGCGATATTATCGAAAGCATCTTCCCACGAGATTTGCACGAACTCGTCGTCGCCGCGACTGTCGAATCTATATTTTGCTTTCAAATCGGGCGTGAGTTCAGGAAAGCCGGCTTCGGCCCACGCTTTCCAGCCTTTGCGCACAATGGGATGCTTCAAACGATACGGGCCGTAGATCACGCGATGAAACGTGTAGCCCTTCGCGCATTGGCGCGGGTTCCAATTGTTCGTGGCGTGATTGCCGTAAATGTCGGAGTAGTTTTGATAATCGTAAGTCGCGCCGAGGCGGGTGACGATGCCGTTGCGCACGTATGCGCGCACGCGGCAGGCATGCGTGTCGTTCGGAGAGCAGACCCAATCGAACCAGTTATCGTACTTGTATTGATCGCGATAAATTTTTTCCCAATCACGCGCCACGGAACCGGCAAGAGGATTTTGATCGGGATCAGCCGAGGCGAGCAGATGCAGCGGTAGTCCCATGTTGAGAACAGTGCTTCCCGCGCCCACGCCCATCCAACGCAGGAAAGCGCGACGGTTCATGGTGGTGAGGTCTTTCGTGTGCTCGGACATTGTGCGCTCCTCGTCGATTTACCTTGAAAAACGAATACGTGGAGATCGAGGATCGTGGATGGCGGATAGTGGATCGTAGAAAGACGCTAGCAACGATCCACGATCAGCCACCTACAATCAACGGCTACTTCGCAATCACCAAATCCTGCCAGATCGTAACCGACTTCTTGCCATCGCGATCGCCGGCGCGGCCATTCCACACCGCGAACGCAACGCGCACGGTTTGGCCGGGCGCAAAATTGATGCTATTGGCATTCTTGCTCGTAAAGGCACGGCGCAAAACGATGCGATAGGTGCCGACGTCGTATGCGCCTTTGGCAATCACATTTTGATCGGCAGCCGGATGCGCTCGGAGCGTGCCAAAACCTTGCGCGGTCAAATTCTCCGCAGCGCTCTTGCGCGTGGGATTCGAAACAATATTGCCCGCGCCCCAGCCCGTAATGAACGTGGGATCGGAATCGAGCGTCAAGGCTTCGCGCGTGGGTTGCTCCAGCGCCGAGCGCATCAAATTGGGATAAGCGTCGATACCGATATTGGGATAAACGTTATCGATGTCTTGAAACGCGGGTTCGAGATCAGCTTGCCGCTCGGATTTCCACATCCAAATATTGACGAAGCGGCCCTTTTCTCCCATTCCGAAAAACGGTGGTTCGGCTGCACTGGAAAATTCGACGGCCGCGGCGTCGCGAAAATCTTGTGTGCGAATCACGGTTTGATCGTGCGAATCATCGGCCCACATTAATTGCAGCGCGAGCTCCTTGCCGTCGTGCAGCGCTTTCACGGTGAGAATTTCGGGGCGCCGTTCGCGCCACCACAGCGGCATCATGTGCAGATTGCTGGGCGTCGCATCGCGCCACACACCGGCATCGGGGTGATCGGGAATGCGCTGCACGCGCTGCGCCGTGATGCGAAACTTCTTCATCTCCACGCGCTCGCGTTGTTCCGGGCTTGATTTGGCGAGCACGAAATGGGTCAAATGCCATGCATCTTCGCCGTAAGCCCAATCACTCATCGGCATGGGCGAGCCGGGCAAACCTGCGACGATGCGGCGATAAACTTCTTGCGGCTCCGGCAAACCCTTGAACACGCCTTGCGTCAAGTCACGTGGCCGCGTGGGAAAACCTTTGTCATCGAATTGCTCCTGCACGCCGTCGCCGCGGCCGGTGAGACCGTGACACGGCGCGCACGCATCCGCGAATAGTTGTTGCGCTTTTGCTTCTGCCTCGCGCGTATACGGCGGCTCGGGCGGAATTTTGATAATGCCCGTGCCTTCCGTGCTTTCGTTCATATTCACAGAGAAAGGTCGCGTAGCAAGCGACTTGAGGTAATGCACCAGTCCCCAACGCGTCTTCTCCGGCAAGTGCGCCCACGATGGCATCGCCGAGCCGGGAATGCCGCGGGAAATCGCAACGTATCAATCTTCATCTGTTGGGAATCTTTCCCACGTCGACACGATACGATACTGCGCAGTAGTAAAATCTCTCGGCTTGGGATAGAGCAAATATGCCGCTTCGCCTTCCCCTTTGCCATCCAAACCGTGACACGGCGTGCATTGTTGCGCATACGTGTTCTTGCCCAGCGTCATAAGCTCGGGCGAGCTTGCCAAGTGTTGCGTGGGACGGAGCGCAAAAGCGAGAGGGCCGGTTTGTTGCTCGTCACCGGAGGGATCAGGAGCAAAGCTGAGCAAAGCCAGCCCCAAAAGCAGGAGGAACACAATCACAACGTAAGATGCGAGAGGGTGAGGCGTTCTCATGGCGAGCCTTTCTTTCGAAACATTTGCACGCGCAGGATTGCCAGGGCGTATATGGCATATTAAAAGGACAATTAAATCCTATTTACGGCAACAAAAATAACTTTTCCCTGGAGAATGTCAAGTATTTTTTCGGATTTTTTTATCCTGAATTTGCTTATGGAAGAAAGAGCCATTATATTCTCTGGCGTCCAAAGACGCGCGCTTTAGAAGATAACGAAAGCGCGGTACGTTGCGAAATTGCATGTGAAGGGAGATGAAATCGTATGCCCGTCGTTTTTAGCCGCGCCTGTGAATATGCGTTGCGTGCGTTGTTTGAAATGGCGCGCCACCCCGAGCAAGAGTCGTGGACCGTGCAGGAACTCGCTGCGCGCACGGATACGCCCGCCCCTTTTTTGGCAAAGACTTTTCAAGCTTTGGTGAAGGGAAGAATCTTAAGCTCCTACAAAGGCCGCAAAGGCGGTTTCACATTTGCTCGCGGACCGAACCGAGTGTACTTGCTGGATATCGTAAATATCATCGATGGCCCCGCGTTGGAAACCGATTGCGCGCTCGGCATGCCGTCCTGTAGCGATCTTAGCCCTTGCCCCTTTCATCAACATTGGAAAGATATTCGTAAGAACATCATCGCAGCATTGCGCGAGGAGACTTTGGCAACCTCCGCAACGGCTAAGGGGGTTCGAAAACTAGGAAAGTCTGGATCATCATAATAAGGCTGCCTTCTCCAGCACTTTGAAGTCCACCGCCTTCATTTCCGCAAGGCTGAAACGGTTGACGCGCGCCAATTGCAGTTCGTCCATCACATCGACCATATTGCTGTATTTGCTCTTGCGATCAACCTTGATCAAGGTCACCAGCTTGGGGTTGGATTGATTGCGTTCTTCCAACAGGTTCCGCAAATCTCTGAACTCCACTTTTTGCGGCGTTTCAATCCCCATGTTCCAAAAAATCGTACCGTCGGAAATCACGCGCAACGTGAGGAGATTGGATTCACCGACCTCGACTTCGACGTCTTTCGGCGGCATGTTGGTTTCCATCGTTTGCGGCCGGGGAAACACGCTGGTGAGCATAAAAAAGGTCAGCAACAAAAAGGCAATATCGAGCATCGGCGTCATATCGATGCGAATGGCGAGACGCCGCATTTTTTTCTTTCCGGATTTCTTCCTCCCCGAAGAGGGAGTCATTTCTCCGCCAAGACCTGCCATGATTTTCTCCTTCGCTATTCAACCTAGCGTTTGCAGCAGCTTCACCAGCAGCCGAAGCTCCGCTCCACTCTGCACCTTCAAGGCGCACCGCGGCGCTCGCCTCAATCCCCGGCGCCGGGTTCTGCTTGCGGCTGCGTTTGCTCGAGATTCGTTACCAAATTGAATCTCGTCAAATTCACTTTTTGCAAAATATCCATCACGTCCAAGACTGCGCCATATTCGGTATTGCGGTCGCTTTTGATCACGGCGCGCAGTTTAGGATTCGAGACACGCGCTTCCATGAGCTTCTGCGGCAGAGCGCTCAACGCAATCGGCATATCGGTGCGGAGCATGTTCTCTTCGCCGAAAAGCTTGCGGCGAAGAAATTGGGAGTCCACGCCCATATACAGCGCTCCGTCCTTGTCAATCGTGATGGTCATCACGTCCGTTTCCGGCAGCTTGATCTGCGAATGCGAATCGGGCAAAATTACATCCACTTCTGCCGGCGGCCGGAATTGTGTGGTGAGCATGAAAAACGTCAGCAACAGGAACGCCACGTCCACCATCGGCGTCATGTCGATGCGAATTCCCATGCGATTGGTTTTGATCTTAGGCATGGTGATAACCTCGATCTTTCAATGAGAGCGAATCTAAGTGTCTGTCATTCAGAGCGAATCTTGTGAAACACTGAAATTACTTTTCATTTCGGCACGGGGCCACGCCTCACAACCGACTCATATCGAATGACGAACAACTCAAGTTTGCGGCTAGGCCGTCACTTCTTCGTGGATTGTTTGTCCCGTCAAAATCTCGGTAACGGAATAGCTCGCTTCATCAATCAT
>JABWAN010000379.1 GCA_013361015.1 Candidatus Zhuqueibacterota bacterium
ATGTGGTTCGGCACGCAGGATGGGCTGAACCGCTACGACGGCTACATCTTCACGGTTTTTCGCCACGATCCGCTAGACCCCAACTCGATTTCCGATAATTTTGTTGCGGCGCTCTATGAGGATCGTGAAAGCAAACTTTGGATCGGCACGCACAACGGCGGACTGAATAAGTTCGATCCGGTCACTGAAACTTTTACCCGTTTTCGCCACGATCCGCAAAACTCCGGCAGCTTGAGCCATAATAGCATCACCGCCCTCTGCGGGGATAAAGAAACGCTGTGGATCGGAACACAGAACGGGCTGAATCGTTTGAACCTGAAAACGAATCAGATCACTCGCTTTTTGCATGCCCAAGAGAATCCCGCCGGCTTGAGCCACAATTATATCAACGCTCTCCACCTCGACCGGGCAGGCGCGCTTTGGATTGGAACTGCGCAAGGCGGACTCAATCGTTATGATCGCACCGCCGGCAGCTTCGCCCACTTCGTACACGACCCGGCAAATCCCCATAGCCTCAGCGATAATTATGTTCTCACCATCTTTGAAGACAAGTTCGGCGTCCTTTGGCTGGGAACCGCAAGAAATGGTTTGAACAAACTCGAGCTGAGTGCGTTGCAAAGAGCTGAGGGGCCAAAAGTGAAATTCACGCGTTATAATTGCCAGGCGACGGCCATCGTCGAGGGCAGCGAAGGCATGCTTTGGATCGGGTCAAGGGGACGCGGCCTCTTTCGCTTCGATAGAGCCAAGGAGCAATTTACCGGCTTCGTGCACGACCCCAACAATCCTTTCAGTGTGAGTGACGCAGGAATTCTGTCCGCTTATATCGACCTCGCCGGCGATCTCTGGCTGGGAACTCATGGCTATGGGATTGATAAGTACAGCCGAAACGACAAGGCTTTTTTGCATTACGGACGAACGCTCGCCTACCCCAACAGTGTGGCGAATCGCAGCGTGCGCGCCATTTATGAAGATGAGCAGGGTGTGCTGTGGGTTGGCGGATATAACGGATTGGATCGCTTTGATCGCCGGAATGGGAAGATCACCCATTTTCAGTACGAAGTTGGCAATCCGGCAAGTTTGCCCAGCAAAGAAATTTTCACCATTTATCCTGATCCGGCGAGCAACGGCAAGATATTGCTGCTCGGCTTCGAAACGAATCAAGGCTTGGCCAAATTCGACGGCGCGACCGGACGCGTTACGCCTTACCCGCGTGATCCGGCCAGCCATCGCAGTTTGATTCGTCACCCGGTTTATGTGATTCATCGCGAGCGCAGCGGCGTGCTGTGGATTGGCACCGATGCCGGACTCTTCAAATACGATGAAGCCCAAAAAGATTTGAGGCAATACCGGCATGACCCGAAGAATCCGCAGAGTTTGGGCGATGACCGGGTTTTGTCCTTATGCGAAGAGGCAAACGGTACGCTTTGGGTGGGAACCGACGGCGGCCTGCATCGTTTTGATCGCGCAAACCGTAACTTTATCCGTTATCGGCATGATCCTCGCAATCCGTTTAGTTTGAGCCACGATCGCATTCGATGTATTTACGCTGCCCGTAACGGTGCGCTATGGATCAGCACTGCCGGCGGCGGGCTAAATCGTTTTGAGCGCGAAAGCGAACGATTTACCAGCTTCACTAGCAAAGACGGATTGCCGAACGACGTGGTTTATGGCATTTTGGAAGATGAAAAGGGCAATCTCTGGCTGAGCACCAACAACGGCATATCGAAATTCAATCCGCAAACACTGGCCTGCAAAAATTACGAAGCGAGCGACGGTTTGCAAAGCAATGAATTTAACACCGGGGCTTATTTTAGAAGCAAAACCGGAGAGTTGTTTTTTGGCGGCATCAACGGCGTGACCGCCTTTTTTCCGGATCGAATAAAAGAGAATCCTTATGTGCCGCCGCTGGTCTTCACCGGCTTCAAAGAGTTCAACCATCCGGCCAAGCTCGATACGGCAATAGCTGAAATAAAGAAGATCAAATTGGATTACCGCGACGCGGTCTTCTCCCTCGAGTTTGCGGCTTTAAATTACACTGCGCCGGAAAAGAATCAATACGCGTTTCGTATGGAAGGATTCAATGAGGATTGGGTCGAATTGGGAACAAAGCGGGAAGTCACTTTCACCAATCTCGATCCGGGCGAATACGTTTTGCGGGTCAAAGGCTCCAACAACGACGGCATTTGGAACGAGACCGGCGCCAGCATTGCCATTTCGATAGCCCCGGCGTTCTACCAAACCAAGTGGTTCGCAGCGCTGTGTGCGCTGCTGCTGGGTTTGACGGTTTATGGCGGCTATCGCTTGCGAGTGCATCGCCATGAAGTCCGCGCGCAGCAATTGGAACGGCTGGTGGCGGAAAGGACCGAGCAACTGCGCGAAAGCGAAGCCAAAATGCGCGCGATCTTCGACCATACGCCGGATTTCATCGTGGTCATCGATTGCGATCGTCGCATTCAACTCATCAATCACACTGCCTCCGGATTCGAGCGGGAGAAAGTCATCGGCACCAGCATTTACGACTACATCCTACCGGAGTATCACCAGGCGATGAGAAATGCCGTGCAGCGGGTGTTTGAAACCGGAAGCGCTGAGAGGCTGGAGAACGAGGGCGCCAGCTCTGACGGCACGACCTCATGGTATCTCACCACGATTGCGCCCCTGCCGCGAGATGATAAGGTGCAGGCCATCGTGATTCTGGCCACCAACATTACCGAGCGCAAACGCACGGAAGAGGCGCTCAAGCAAAGTGAAGAGCTTTTCCGCATGCTCTATGACAATACCCCCGTCATGATGCATTCCCTCAATAAAAATGGCGAGCTGGTCAGCGTCAATGAGTATTGGCTCAAAGTGATGGGTTATACACGCGAAGAAGTGATTGGCCAAAAGGGGGTGAATTTTCTCACGGAAACCTCGCGCCAGGATGCCATAAAGGTGTCGATCCCACGCTTTTTTGAAGCCGGCGAGATAGGCACAATCGAGCGCCAGTGGATCAAGAAAAACGGCGAAGTCATCGAGGGGTTATTGAGCGCAGCGCCGGTGCGGAACAAACAAGGCGAGATTGAGCGCAGTCTGGCTTTCTTTGTAGATATTACCATTCGCAAGCGCGCCGAACGAGTGTTGCGCGAGAGCGAGGCCAAATTCCGTTCGTTGGCCGAAAGCATCACCGTCGGCGCGTTCATTTTCCACGGCACGAAGATGCGATATGTGAATTCGGCAGCGGAAGACCTCAGTGGCTATACCCGCGAAGAATTGCTGACGATGGATTTTGGGGAGGTCATTCATCCGGATTCCCGCGCGTTGGTGAAAGAGCGCGGCATGGCGCGGCAACGCGGCGAGCCGGTGCCGAGCCGCTATGAGGTTAGACTCCTGACCAAGCAAGGCGAAGCGCGTTGGATTGATTTCACCGCTACGATGACGGAGTTTGAGGGCCAGCCGGCCGTGCTTGGCACGGCGTTGGACATCACGGCGCGCAAACAAATGGAAGAACAAGTGCACCGGTATACAAATGAGCTGGAAAACCTAGTCGAAGAAAGAACCCAACACATTCGCGAACTAGAAAGACAACGGCTCGAAAGCGAAAAACTGGCGGCCACTGGGCGCATGGCGGCGCGCATTGCGCACGAAATCAACAACCCGCTGGGCGGCATCCAAACCGCGTTCCGGCTGGTGAGCCGTGCCGTGCCAACCGACCACCGTCACTATCATTACATCGGCAAAATCGAAAAGGAAATTGAGCGCATCAGCCGGATCGTGCGCCAGATGTTGGAATTGCACAAACCTCACGTCGAAGCGCCCAAGGCATTTCGCCCCGAGATTACCATCAATGATGTGCTCGCTTTGCTGAAGCCGCAATTACTCGAGCGCGGAATAAAGCTCAAATCGGATTTAACGAGGGCGCAAAGACCGGTTACTTTGCCGGAGAACATGCTGCGCCAGGTGCTTTATAACGTCGTCTTGAATGCCGTAGAAGCGTCTCCTTGCGGCAGCCCCGTCCATGTAGCTGCACACGTTGAGGAGCATTACCTGGAAATAACGATCGCCGATCACGGCGAAGGGATTACGGAACAGGTCAAGGCGCGAATTTTTGAACCGTTTTTCACGACCAAAAACGCCGGCGGCGCGGGCGGCATGGGGTTGGGTTTGTCTATTTGCAAAAACCTGGTAGAGGCGATGAGCGGCACGATTACGCTACACGGCGTCCCCGCGGAGGGAACGACTTGCCGCATCACCATCCCGCTACAGCAAGCGGAAAAGATTGAAAAGGCTTGATGAAAAAAGCTTTGCACAATTTCGGAGTGCTCGCCTTCGGCGTTTGCGTGCTGGCAGGCTGCGGCGCGAACCTTTCACGCAAGCAGCAGCCGCGCGCCATAAAGGGCGTCCTCGATCTCTCAAATTGGAGCTTCGAAAAGGACGGCCCGATTGCGCTCAGCGGCGAGTACGAATTCTATTGGCAGCAGCACGTGCGTCCGGAAAGTTTCAGGGCTGCAAATCCGCCCGAAGCAGACGGTTTCATCAACGTACCGGGATCATGGAACGGCTATGAATTGTCAGGAAAGAAACTGGGGGGAGAAGGCTATGCAACCTATCGATTGCGCGTGCGCCTGCACGAGACCACCCCACTCGCGCTAAAATTTTTGAACATGGGCACCGCGCTCACGGCTTATGTCAACGCGCAAGAATTGTTTTCCGCGGGCGTTCCAGGTAAAACTGCTGAGAGCACCGTCCCGCATTATCGTCCTGCGGTGGTTGATTTTGCCCCGCAAACCAATGAGATCGAGCTCATTCTGCACTTCGCCAATTTCCATCATCGCAAAGCCGGAGCATGGGAATCGATTCAGTTGGGCCTGGCTAAGGACATGCACCAACTCAGAGAACAAGCGCTGCTCGTAGACCTTTTTCTGCTCGGCAGCATCCTGATTATGGGGCTGTATCATCTTGGCCTGTTTTTGGTGAGAAAAAATGAGGCTTCTTCTCTTTATTTCGGCCTTTTTTGTTTAATCATCGCACTCCGGCTGGTTGCCACGGTCGAAATCTTTTTGCTTTATATTTTCCCCGAAATGCGTTGGGAGCTTTTGCTGAAGCTCGAGTATCTTTCTTTTTATCTCGCAACGCCGGCCTTCACCATGTTCTTGTCTTCACTTTTCAAAGATGACTTTCCCGAGCCGTCATTGCGAGTCATTCAAAGCATAGGTTTTCTATTTTCAAGTCTCGTGCTCTTCACGCCGGCAAAAGTCTTTTCTTATTCCATCATACCCTATCAAATCTTTACCGTATCGAGCTGCTTCTACGGCGTTTATTTGCTGCTGCGTTGGACGTTACTTAAGCGGGAAGGGGCCGCCATCATTCTTGCCGGTTTCGTCGTTCTGTTCGTAACGATCGCTAACGATATTTTAGATTATAATGACCTGATACAAACCGCGCGCATCGTCCCGTTCGGGCTTTTCTTGTTCATATTCTCGCAAGCCCTTTTGCTTTCGTTTCGATTCTCCCGCGCTTTTCAAACGAGCGACCTGCAACGGCAGGAGCTGGAGAAGATCAACCTCAAATACGAGCATGAACTCGCGAAGCGCACCAGCGCGGAAATCGCGCTGCGCCATAGCGAAGAGCGCTATCGCGCGCTGTATGAAAACAACCCATCCATGTACTTCACCGTTGACGAAGCCGGAAAGGTTCTTTCCGTCAATCGTTTCGGCGCAGAACAGCTTGGTTACACCGTTGCAGAGCTGGTTGGTCGATCGGTTCTAGACGTATTTCACCCGGAGGACCAAGCGGAAGTTCTTCAGCAAACGCAAAAATGTAAGCAGAGTCCCAATCAAGTCTTCCATTGGGAGTTTCGCAAAGTCCGCAAGACGGGAGAACTCTTGCGGGTGAAAGAACATGCCCACGCCGTGCATGATGCCGAAGGCAACGGGGTCATACTCGTCGTGTGCGAGGACGTTACCGAGCACAAACGCATGGAATTGGCGTTGCAAGAGAGTGAAAAGCTGGCCGCTACCGGCCGCATGGCCGCGCGCGTCGCTCATGAGATCAACAATCCGCTGGGCGGCATTCAAACCGCGTTCCGACTGGTTAGCTCCGCAGTGCCGAAAGAGCATCGGTACTATCATTACATCGGCAAAATC
>JABWAN010000380.1 GCA_013361015.1 Candidatus Zhuqueibacterota bacterium
GGTTTTTTGACAAGGCCAAGCCCGCTATTACGATCCTTGCAGATGATGATTACAAAATGAAGGCTACGACAGAGATTTTACAGACCAAGGCTGCCAAACGGGGAATTTCTCTACAATCTTTCAAAACAGGTAAAATGGAAGATGCTACAGGGAGCTCCAAACGATGTGTTGTGAGCTTGGTCATGGGGATTGAACAAGATAAAGCCAAAGCCATTATTAAAACCCTTAAAGACAGTAAACTTAAGGTACAGGCACAAATTCAGGAAGAAAAAGTTCGGGTGAGTGGCAAAAAAAGGGATGACTTACAAGAAGCCATTACTTTTTTAAAAACCCAGGATTTTGAGATTCCACTTCAGTTTGGCAATTATCGCGACTAATTTATGCAACCAACAGCTCTTATTACCGGTGCTTCCATGGGAATTGGAAGGGAGTTGGCTCTTGTTTTGGCTGAGCGTGGATATCATTTGGGGCTCTTGGCTCGTAAAACGGATTTGCTCGTCTCTCTTAAAGAAGAAATTAAAAAACGATTTCCCACGTGTGAAGTTTTTGTGGCCTCATGTGATGTGACCCAGATTGAGGCTTGTCAAAAAACCATTGGAGATATGGCTTCTGCTTTGGGGCAGTTGGATTTGTTTATTGCTAATGCGGGTATTGGAGTTCAAACCCCAGCCTGGAAGTCAAACTACAAACACATTCATGATATTTTAATGACCAATGTGGTTGGTGCCATTGCTTCAATTGAGACTGCAAAAGATATCATGATCAAACAGGGTTTTGGGCATGTGGTGGGTGTTTCAAGTGTGGCCGGATTTAGGGGGCTGCCTACATCCTCTGGCTATTCCACAAGTAAGGTCGCCTTGACAGCTTATCTTGAAAGTATTCGTCTGGATCTTAAAAAGATGGGTATTGGAGTGACTTCTATTCATCCGGGATTTGTGGACACTCCCATGACGCAAAAAAACAAGTATGCCATGCCTTTTATTATGCCTGCCGATCAGGCCGCTCTTATTATTTACAAGGCCATTCAACGAAAAAAGAGACGTTTTATTTTCCCTTGGCAGATGAAGGTTTTAATTACCTTGATGAGAATCTTGCCTGATTGTCTTTATGATGCGCTTATGGGCTTATTCATCAAGCGTTTACAAGGTTCTAAAAAAACTTCCTGATTTATGCATGACGTTATCCCCACTGAGTTTTCATGGATCAAACTAGTTTTGGCCTTGTTTTTTGTGGCCCTCAACGGTTTTTTTGTGGCGGCGGAATTCGCCCTCGTGGCGGTGCGGCGCACCCGCGTGGAAGAAATGGTGAAGCAAGGCCGGAGTGGCGCCGCGGCCGTGCGCCAAGCAACCTCGCATCTCGATGATGCCATCGCCGCAACGCAGTTGGGCATCACGCTGGCGAGCTTGGCGTTGGGTTGGATCGGCGAACCCGCAGTGTCGCATTTGATCGAGCCGCTCTTTCAGCATTTGCCGGGCACATGGTCGGAACTGGCAAGCCATTCCTTCGCAGCGGCGCTCTCGTTTACTTTGATCACGTTCTTGCATGTCGTCATCGGCGAGTTGGCTCCAAAGGCGATGTCCCTGCAACGCCCGGACGACGTGGCGCTCGTGGTCGCTGCACCGTTGTTGTTCTTTTCAAAAATTGCTCACCCGGCGGTTTTAATGATGAACGGCGTGGGCAATTGGGTGGTGCGGCGTTTGGGATTCGAGCCGGTGAGCGGGCATCAAATGGTGCATTCCGTGGAAGAGTTGAGTTTGCTTGTGGAAGAAACGCGTCGCGCAGGTGTGCTCCCGCCGGATCAAGCGGAATATTTGCGCAACGTTTTTCGCCTGTCTTCCAAATGCGTGGGAGAGCTCATCGTGCCGCGCGAGCAAGTAGCGGCATTGGAGCTGCACGCTTCGGAGAAAGAAGTTTTGGAAGCCGTCCGGGAAAGCGCACATACGCGCATGCCAGTGTATGACCGCGATTTCGATCACATCGTCGGTATCATTAACACAAAAGATCTCTTTTACCTTTTCAGCCTGCGCGGCGTCGTGACGATCGTCGATGCCATGTATCCGCCCGTGCGTTTCCCCGCGAAAATGTCCGTGGCGTTGGCGTTGCGCGAATTTCGGCGGCAAAAAAAGCAGCTCGCTGTGGTAAGCGACGAGTACGGCCACAGCCTCGGTATTGTTACTCTGGAAGACGTGATGGAAGAGATTGTCGGGGAGATCGAAGACGAGCACGATTTGCCGGAGGGAGAAAATCAGAATTGAGATTTGCGAGGGCAACGAAACATGCGAACTTCGCCCAAACGGTTTTTTGTGTGAATGATGAGCGCGCGCAAGCCCGCAAGATCTGCAGGCTAACGTGCCATGAGTGTTTCCACGCGCACGGTGAGATCATCCACGCGATCGAGATTTACGGTAACGCCCATGCCGGGTTGAGCGAGCGGCACTTGCACCATTCCGCGCGCGTCCATGGTCCATTCCGGCGTGACAATATCCTGCTCCCAATAGCGTGCGCTCGGCGAAAGATCGCCGGGCAGAATAAAATTCGGCAGCGCGGCGAGCGCGACATTGTACGCGCGACCGACGCCGCTTTCCAACATCCCGCCGCACCACACTGGAATATTATGCTGCGCGCAGAAGTCGTGAATCGCTTTGGAAGAAGCAAAGCCGCCGACTCTGCCGGGTTTGATGTTGATAATCTTCCCGCTGCCGAGCTTGACCATGTCCTCGGCTTTGTCCACACCGGTAATGGATTCATCCAAACAGATCGGGGTTTTGAGCTGCCGTTGCAGCGTGGCGTGCTGCACAATGTCATCCCATGCCAGCGGCTGTTCGAGCATAATGAGGTCGAACGCATCGAGTTGTTTGAGCACTTGCACGTCGTGCAGCGAATACGCATTATTCGCATCGGCCATAAGATGCGCTTCGGGTCCCAAAGCCTCGCGCACCGCGGCCACGTATTCCACGTCCGCCCCCGGCTTGATTTTAACTTTGATCTTGCGATAGCCCTGGGCCTGTGCCGCACGGGCTTTTGCGACCAAAGCCTCGGGATTGTTTTGAATGCCGAGCGAGATGCCGGTGGCGATTTCAGTGCGGGCGCCGCCGAGCACTTTGGCGAGCGGCATTTCTTGCAAGCGCGCAGCAAGTTCCCACATTCCCATTTCCACCGCGGCTTTCGCCATGCGATGCCCTCGAATATTTTCTTCCAGCGCATTAAAAATTTCTGCCGAACTATGAAACGTTTTGCCGAGCACGCGTGGTGCGATCCAGGCTTTGATCGCATACCACGCCGTGTCGATGGTCTCCGGCGAGTAGTTCGGCATTTCATCCGCAACGCATTCCGCCCAGCTCACGAGGCCGTCGGGGTGGCGCAGTTGCAACAAGCAAATTCTGCGCTCGTGCACCATGCCCGAGGAGATGGCAAAAGGCTCGCGCAACGGCATGCGGATTTCGCGCAGAGTGAGGCGGTCGATTCGGAGCATCTTGTTGTCTCGTTTCTATTCAATGCAAAAGCGGAGTTCTATCCGTTGCGTTGTTTCTATCCGGTGGGAATATTTTCAAAATCCTTTTTTCTGATTGCACGTGTGGTGGCCTGCTCAAATCAACGAACGCGATTGGCACCCGTCTACATTCACGCACGCGCCACTCACCCAGCTTGCGCGCTCCGAAGCGAGAAACGTCACCACATTTGCAATCTCCTCCACGGTTCCAAATCTTCCCATCGGAATTTCATGCTTCACGAACTCGGCCATGCCTTGGGGATCTTGCACGCAGCGTTTGTCCCAGCTCCCGCCGGGAAAGCGAATCGAGCCGGGCGCAACGCTATTCACGCGAATGTTATCTTTGGCTAATTCCACAGCCATAATTTTGGCGACGCTAATCAGGCCGGACTTCGTTGTGTTGTAGAGGGCAAGCCCCTCCCCGCCGGATTCTCTTCCAAAGATTGATGAAATAAAAATGATTGCGCCGCCGCCTTGCGCGCGCATCTGCGGAAGCACCGCGCGACTCACGCGAACGTGCGACGTCAAATTGAGTGCGAGCACTTCATCCCATTCCGCATCCGTGCGCTCTGCAAATGCGCCGCGACGATTGCCGCCGGCATTGTTGACGAGAATGTCAATGCCGCCGAAACGCGCGAGGGTCTCATTAACCAGCGTGGGTGCATGCTTGGGATCGGTGATGTCGAGCGCCAGCGCGAGCACCTCCGCGCCTTTACTTTGAATTTCTTTCGCAGCCTCTTGCAACGTGGCTTCTTGTCGGGCACAAATCACCACGCGGCAGCCCTCGGCAGCCAAACTCAACGCAATGCCTTTGCCGATGCCGCGACTGCCGCCGGTAATGACAGCCACTTTCTGGCGCAATCCTAAATCCATGCTTTGCCTTTCGTCTTTGGTATCATGAATTTTCTCCGAATCGAAACTTTTTTTCCACGACGAGCGTCTAAGCCATTGCAGTCGACGACCACACAAGGAAGCGTTCACAATCTACAAAGGAGTGAATTGATGGAATTCGTACTTGCTGTGATGACGGTGAGCTTGCTCGCCGCGGGCTATCATCTTGTCACCGTTCGCGTGAAAGCGCGTGTTCAAAATAAAAAAGATGCTCTATCGCGCCGGTTGTAATGTTAGGACGGATTTAGATATTTTTCGTTTTTGATTGTCACCCCGAGCCTTACCTTTAGGATTCGTTAAAAGATGTACCTCCTCCCCTCCCTGCTCGGGGTGGCAGTCTTTTCGGATAATAAAGATTCGGCTCCGTATTGTCAATCTGTAACTCTTGCCATTCTTCTTCCTTCAAACAAGAAATGCTGCCACGTGTTCTTATGGAGTTCATTCAACAGTTTAGTGCGACGAACAAGCTGGGTCTTCATCCGGCTTTGATTTTCCCCGCTTCTTTGCAATCCGAATCCCTTTAATCCAACGACGACGAGTCGTTATCATATTTCGCACCTCGAGTCGGTGACGCTGCGGGTCTTCAATGCTTCACACAATGAATATGCGCCAAAGGTGCGGGGCTGTTCATTTCTATAATAATTCGTCTTTGTCATAGTATTTATGCGTATATTGACATATAAAGCTCGACCGCCTGGCATTTGATATGGAGCAGTTCAATTGAAGGCATCGAACCAGCAAAGGAAAATTCATGCTTATTGAAGACAAGATGTGCGCGCCCCTTCTCAAAACTAGACCCCGCAGTCCGCGCACCAGGTTTAAGGTGAGGACCATGCAAAGTGAAAACGTCGTGGTTGACCGCATGACGGATTTGATGTGGCAACAAGCGGCTTCATCACAACCGATGCTCTTTCGTCTTGCTTTAACGTGGATCGACAATCTCAATAAGTGTGGCTTTGCCGGCTTTTACGATTGGCGATTGCCTACGCTGTCAGAAGCGATGACGCTTGTGGAAGAGTCGCCCAACGAACACGGGTTGTATATTGATGCGATTTTCAATGCCAGGCAGCGATCGTGGATTTGGACTTCGGAGAGAGGGGGCGCGGATTTGGCGTGGTATGTGAATTTCAACTACGGCTACAGCCAACTGAACCGGACGAAGTCAACGCACAACTCGGTTCGTGCGGTACGCCAGTTCTCTTAACGGTGGCTGTAAAAATCACCCTGCAATTTTTTGAGAACCACTGCAGTAGCATCATCCTGCCACTTGGTTTGATTCCCAAACGCGAACACGGAGTGATAGAGCACGTCTAGAATCTCGGAAGCGCTTTTGTGCTGATGTGCAATGAGCAATTTTTCCAAACGCGCCGTGCCGAATTCTTCGTCCTCGTGATTGCGCCGTTCCAAAAGACCGTCGCTGTACATAACCAAAACCGCGCCCGGCTCGAAGCTCATGGAAGCGCGGTGCAATGAAATTTCCGGCAGCGCGCCGAGAATTGTCCCGGTGGCGCGCAGGGGTTTTATCTGCGTGCCTTGCACCAAAAGCGGCGGCGGATGGCCGGCGTTTACGAAAAAAACATTACCGTTGCTTTCGATCTCACCATAAAACAAAGAAACAAACTGGGTCGACAGAGTGCTGCGATGAATGACCCGATTAAGCTTTTGCATGGCCTCGGCCATTTTCATTTCTTTTTCCACGCCCATACGCAAGCCCGTCACCACGTCGCGCACCAGA
>JABWAN010000381.1 GCA_013361015.1 Candidatus Zhuqueibacterota bacterium
CCTCGACGCGCCCGGCATCGGCCGGCTCCTCGACGCGGACGGCCTGGGCACGACCGCGCGCTGGGGTGTCGTCGATTTCTTTCTCGAGGCGAGAGACGAGCTCCGCCTCAGCGACTATCTGCATACGTGCGCGCGAGAAGACGTCACCGGTGATGGAACCATCGAGGTATTCCCCGCCGGCGCGCTCGACGACGCTTACCTGACGAAGCTCGCGCGCGTCGATCTGGAGATCGGCGCCGATATTTCACGCCATCCGCTCTTCCGTCTCTTCCAGCGCATCGCCGAGCGGGAGCCGACCGTCATCCTGGTGGATGGGCGCGCCGGCCTCGCGCCGGCCGCGGGGCTCCTCCTCTCCGGCTTCGCGCAGATGCACGTGCTGTTCGACGATGTGATCGCCCGACAGCCATGTGAAGTAGTACCAATTCCGCAGTTGCCACTCCATGTCGCTCCAGCCGGGTTGGCGATGAATGACCCATAGCCCTCCGACGTTGTAGTTGCACTCGAGCGCCACGATGCGGCCGATCGCGCCGCCGTGAACTTGCTCGATGGTGCGCTGCATGCTCTCGTCGTAATGCAGCATTAACCCAGACACGACCGAAAGGCCCTTGCGCGCCGCGACGCGGCACGCCTCGCGGACGCGCAACGTGCCCGGCGCATCGACACCGACCGGCTTTTCGACGAAGACGTGCTTCCCGGCAGCCACGGCCGCCTCGACGTGCGCCGGTCGAAAGTGCGGCGGCGTCGCCAGCAACACCGCGTCGACCCCCGAGTCGATTACCTGCTTATAGGCGTCGATGCCGACGAAGCATCGTTCCTTCGTGACCGCGAAGTTCTCTCCTCCGGCGCGACCGAGGGCCTGGAAGCTGCTTTCGAGACGCTCGCGGAACAGATCGCCCAAGGCAACGAGGCGCACGTCCTTGCCGGCGCGCATGATTTGCTCAGCGGCGCCCGTGCCGCGTCCGCCGCAGCCGATCAATCCGGCTTTGAGCGGAGGGCCATCGGGAGCTTGATCCAAAAACACCGGGACTTTGACTTTAGTATCATTGGCAGCGGAACAACTCATCATTAGCGCGCCCGCGGTGAGCGCGCCGAGTTCGAGGAACTCGCGACGATTTAAGGGTTGGGACATGGGATGCTCCTTCTCTTCAGAACGGTTCGAAGCAAGCAAATGACACACTACATGAGAATGTCATTTAGGAGGAATCTTTTCTAGTGAAACCACAACTCTAAACTTTGTAGAAGAGCCAACGCGGATTAACCGACGTTATCAGCTTGTTCTTCTTTTCTCTCCCGAGGTCCTTTATTTCTTTTTCTCGGCGAATCGCTTGATTGACATCAGAGTAGGCTTCGTAATAGACGAGCTTGTAGCAATAATATCGTCCGGCGGAATTCTCTTTCTTCCCGAGATTTTCAAAGCGTTGCTGCATTCGGGATTTCAAATCGTTCGTCATTCCGACGTAGAGCACGGACTTGCCGGGGTTGGTTGTGATGTAGGTGTAGTAGTTGCCTTTGGCCATGGCCATCCTTTCAAACTGAGAGGCGTGGTTACACTAAAAAAGATTCCTCCTGAATGACAGCTCTAGCAAGCGAGCACGCTATCGCAACTCCATCACTCCATCACTCCAACTTCGCAAACAACGCGAAACCCCACGTCATTGCAGTCCGAATACCACCACAGGCTTTTCGGAATTTGCGGATCGGTCATGAGCCATGCCTCCGTGCGCGTGTGATCACGATCCGCGATTCGGATTTGCGCCGCTTCACTTTTATATGAGCCGCCGCGAATCACGCGCTCCGTGCCCTCCGCGGGGCCGGTGGGATTGACGAGTACGCCGTTGCTCGCAACATTCGCATAAGCATGCGGCGCATACCAATCTGCACAAAACTCGCGCACGTTGCCGAGCATGTTGATCAAACCGAAAGGATTGGCTTGCACGACCGCGGGCGGATGCGTTTTGCTCAAACTGTTCGCGGCATATTTCACGTAGCGGTTGATCACGCTCGTATCAACGCCGAAAAGCCGGTTGCTCAAACGCTCGCGCGCAAAATCGTTCGGATTGCCTTCGAAAAAATATGCGCCGTTCGTGCCACCGCGCGCCGCGTATTCCCATTCGGCCTCCGTGGGCAAGCGATACTTCTTTCCGGTCTTGCGCGAGAGCCATTCGCAATATTTCTGCGCGGCGTAATGCGTCATCGTAATTGCGGGACGCTGGCCGCGGCCCCAACCTTGATCGGGATTGCCATACGCGGGCGTCGGGCCGGTGATCGCATCGAGTTGCGAAACGCCGTTCGTTTTCTTTTGATCTTCCGTGCGGCCTTCGCCGTGTGTTTCGGCATAGAAGGCGTCGTACTCCTCCCAACTCACTTCAGCTTTGCCCATCCAAAACGCGCTGAGTCGCACTTCACGTTGCGGGCCTTCATCATTTTGTCGATACGGCTCCGCTTCCGCGCTGCCGAGGGTAAACGCGCCGCCGGGAATGGCAATCATCTCAAAACTCACGGCGGTGTTGGGAATCATTTCAACAAAATTTGCAAAGGAGTCAATGCGCGCGGGCGCAGTGAAGATGACGCGTTTTCGGTCCGTGGAAACTTCCGTCACTTCTTTGGCTTGGGGATGATAATGCCCGGTTTCAAGATGGCAGTTGAGGCAATTCAACTCGCCGGCTTTGCGTTCATAGTGCAAATGCGCGTCCTGCCCTTTCTTCGAAAGCTCACGCGGATAGAGATTTTGATGGCAACCCTTGCATGAAGTCTCATACACGTGCAGCACCGCATGCTCGCGTCGCGACTTCTCTTCCCAATTGATCTTCGCCGTATCTTTGAAGAGCACGCCGTAGACATCGCGCGTGCCGGTAGCTATCTTCGCCCACACGTAATCCACGCCGCTCGGCGGCAAATGGCATTGCACGCAGCCAACAACCACGCCGCTTTTGTTGTCAAAATGCGCGCCTTGCTTCCATGAAATCGTGGCTTGCGGATGCACGTGGCAAGATTCACAGAAGGAATTTGTGGAAGTATAATCGAAAGACGTTTTCGCGAGCATGAACGTCACGACGCCGATGATGAAAGCAAGAAGGAAGGAAAACTTCAGCCAGAGTTTTCGAAAGGGTGCGAGCAGTTTCAAGCTTGATCTACCTGCGGTTTATTTTTATCGAGCACCACTTCTCAAACCGGCATGGCGCAGGAATCTTTTCTCGTGCGGGACAAATGCCCGTTTGACGACTGTGCCGAGCACGAGGGAAGGTTCAGCCTGTGTGAAAACGTCATTGCGAGCAAAGCGAAGCAAGCCCAGCGCTCGCGGAAATTGTAGTTGGAGATTGCTTCGCTCCGCTCGCAATGACAGTTCAAGCGTTTTCACACAGGCTGGTTCTTACAGAATGACAACTGACGGGGTCGCTTGCTCCAACAATCCGACAATCCACAACTCCATCAATCCAAAAATCCACCGCTCCAAGCAAGCTAAAATGCATCACTCTTCTCATATGCGTCGATCACCGCCAGCTCGCCTTCTTTGCCGGGCTTGCTGTTGCCGTGTTCCATGCCCACCACGCCGGCAAAGCCTTTCGCATGAATATGTTTGAAAACATTTTTATAGTTGATCTCACCCGTCGTCGGCTCTTTGCGGCCGGGGTTGTCGCCGACTTGGAAGTATGCAATCTCGCTCCACGCACGGTCGATATTCGGAATGAGATTGCCTTCGCTGATTTGTTGGTGATAAAGATCGTCAAGAATTTTGCAGGAAGGGCTATTGACCGCGCGGCAGATTTGAAACGCTTGCGGCACTTTGGTGAGAAAGAGTCCGGGATGATCGCGCCACGCGTTCAGGGGTTCGAGCACCATGACAATGCCGTGCGGCTCGAACACTGCCGCGCAGGCTTTGAGATGCTCGATCACATTTGCGGTTTGATAGTCCCATTCGAGGCGCGTGCTGAACATACCGGGAACCACAGTGGTCCATTTCGCATGCACGCGCTTGGCGACTTCGACCGCGGCGCGCATCTGCTTGAGCAGCATGTCGCGCACGTCTTTGTCGTTATTGACGAACGTGGCTTTGCCGAATTCCGCATAGGTCACGAACACGCCCATAGTCATATTCAAGCGCGCCATCTCTTTCGCAATGCGCTCTTGCTCTTCGACCGGGCGGTCCATCATGCCGTTGTCTTCCATCGCGGAGAAGCCGTGTTCGGCCATGAATTTGAGTTGATCGACCACGTCTTTGCCCGCGTGCGCTTCGAACATACCGAAATGCGGCGCGTATTTCAGCTTGAATTGCGGCGGCGCAGCGGATTGCGTCTCCGCTGCGGTGCTTAAAAACGGCGCGCCGAACGAAAGCGCGGAGACGGTCGCTGCGGCGCTGCCGATAAATTTTCTGCGAGAGATGGATTCGGTGGGTTGAGATGTAGAGGTGAGATCGCGCATGGAAAAGCTCCTTCCTCAGGGGTTCAAAACAACTGTTGTCATGAATGCCTCGATTGCACAAGAGCCGCTTCGTTTCGTGTTCAGGGCCGGACCGCATGCGCTTGCTGCTTGCGCCTCGACGTCTTGGAAGCTTTCGCAGAAAGCTTTTTTCGTTCCATTTTCGACAACAACAAGTGCAATGCTTTTTCATCACTCATGATTGCAGCTACCAAAGCCTTTTTATTGATCGCAGACAACAACTCTTCCTGGCGCAGAGATTTCGCAACTTTCTCCGTGCCCAAAGCTTCGACAAACTTTCTCATGGATTGCGGTTTGACATTGAGTTTTACCATAAGCTTCACGGCCTCGCTTTCGTAAAGATCGGTTATGGCGTTCAAGATCGCTTGCTTCTCGATCTTTTTATACGATGCAATAAAAACCCGCTCTCTGCGTTCGGCATTCGTAAAAATTTGCAACTCCACCGGCGTCAATGCTTCCGGCAACTCGGAAAGATCAAGCAGGTACGAATCAAACGCCGAACGGTTTTTGTAAACACCCTTGCTCACGCGATGATACTTCAGAGCGCGCAACTTCGCCCGCACTTGCGCCGGCAAATGATGCGCAATCACCGTCGCCGTCACTTGCGCCACTTCATAAATTTGCCGTTGCTCCATATAGAGCCAAGTGTATGCATGCAGCTTGAGTAGATCACTCACTTTCAGCGGCGTTTGTTCCGTCTTGATCTCCAACACGTTGTGCCGGCGGAAATATCGAAAGAGCTTAGGAAGTCGCGCGGAGCTTGCATGCAATTGCGCGCGGCTGGAGCGCACGAGCATATCGATCTCAAGCGGAAGCTTTCCCACTTTGAGGTGATCTTGTACCGTGAGCCGGGCCTGTTCGAAGCGGCGTTTCAGCAATTGGATTAACCGCGCTTCAAATTGATTCGGTTTCGCGCGTTTCCGAGTCATGAAAGATTATAGCGCACGCTGCACAGATTCGCAAGAAGTATCTCTGGTTGCTGATCTGGTTGCTGGTTGTTAGTTGCTCGTGTCTCAACCAGCATCCAGCCTCTACTCCACGACCACCTTCACGCCCTCAAGATGATCGCCTGCAACGCCGCGCACGCGCGCGCACGCTCCCCAACGGCCGCTGTTCTGAATGATCTTCAACAGCAAAACATTCTCGCCTTCTTTCAACGTAATCGCAACGCGATCTTCGCCGGGCGTGACGCCGCGATTGATATTGTTGCCATGCACCAATTCGCCGTTGAGCCACGCTTTCACGCCGTCATTGCTGCCCAATTCCAATCGCGCGGGTTGCGCTTTATCCGACCACACTTTCGCGCGCAAATAAGCCACGCGATTCTCTCCGCCTAAAATTTTATCGAGCGGCACAAGCCATGGCTCCTCCGGATCAATTTCAAATTGCAGCTTACTCCAACTCGCGCTCGCGTCATTCTGCTTTTCCGGCGCGAAGGCGTGTTCGAATAGCGAGACTTCCTTCGCCGTGTATGGACCCGAAATCATCCACATCGCGATGAAATCTTCATAACGCGCGATCTCTGCGAAGATCTTTTTCGCTTGTGCACGCAAAGGCTCGTTGTAAGCCGCGTCCAGAGCTTTTTCAAAAATCCTTCTAGTCGGAGTTGGAGCAGTGCGACTCGTGGACTCTGCGATTTTAACCGCGGCCGTCAAGGCCTCGGCGTTGAG
>JABWAN010000382.1 GCA_013361015.1 Candidatus Zhuqueibacterota bacterium
TTTTTCGAGTGTTTCGTGGGCAAAACTCAAATGTGCCTTTTATGAATGATCGGAGATTGGCTTGAGAACCTACCACCGGGCCTGCACTCCCATTCCAGCGATTCCTCGATCGGTCGAACCCAGCATCGTGAGGGCTTGATGTCGATTCCACGCATACTCGTCACTGGCGCAAGTGGCTTTCTCGGCGGACATCTTTGTCGTATCACCGCACAGGAGGGTGAGGTGGTGGGTGCGTTTCATTTGCACGATTCGGTGCCAAAGGACGCGCTTGCGGTGCAGATGGATCTGCAGGAAGAGGCCGCGCTGCGCAAAAGGCTGGAGGAAATCGATCCGCACATTCTCGTGCATGCTGCCGTCCTGCAGGTCGATGCGTGTGAGCACAACCCGGAACTGGCCGAACGGATTAACGTGCAAGCAAGCCGCATCATTGCGGAATGGTGTGCGCGCCGGCGGCGGCGTTTGGTCTATATCTCGTCAGACTTGGTGTTTGACGGTGCACAGGGAAACTATCGCGAAATTGACGCCGCGCAGCCGGTTATGATATATGGCAAAACGAAGTTGGCGGCGGAACGAGCCGTATTGCAGGCGTGCGCCTCCGCAGCCGTGGCGCGCTTGCCATTGCTGTATGGATTCCCGGTGGCCGGCGGCAGCAACTTTTTTCTGAGTATGCTGGCACGTTTGCAGCGCGGCGAAGTCGTGCCTGTATTTCACGATCAATACCGCACGCCGGGCCTGGTGAATAACCTTGCAGCCGCAGTTTGGGAATTGGCGTGCTCGGACTATCGTGGCATTATGCATCTCGCCGGGGCCACGCGTTGCAGTCGATATGAATTCGCGCGCAGTGTGTGTCACTTTGCGGCTTTGAACGAAGCTCTATTGCAACCGGTCTCCATGTTCGAGACGCCGTTGCTCGCGCCGCGGCCGCAGGATGTTTCTTTGGATTGCAGTTTGGCCAATAGCGTGCTTCACACTAGACTACTCGGGGTCGAAAAAGGTTTGCAGCTTATTCTACAATTTTAAACTGACGGATAAAATCTAAGGGAAGGTCGATTATGTTTCGCATGAAGACTCTACTCGTTGTAGTTTTGGCGATGTTCGTTATAGGTTGTACTGCTTCCAAAACACCCGTGAATAAGGAGAGCGTGACCGCGGTGGCGCCTGCGGATATCCAGTATCACGTGAACTACCTCGCTTCTGATTCGCTGGAAGGCCGGCTCTCGGGCACTCCCGGATGCGAGGCCGCGGCGCAGTATCTTGCGGCGGAATTCAAACGCTTCGGACTGGCTCCGCAAGGCGAAAAGCAATCTTACGTGCAGAAGTTCGATTTCGTTGGAGGCGTGGCATTGGGCGGCAAAAACTCGCTGGCCATGTCGCAAGCCGGAAGAGATACGACGTGGACGCTCAACGTGGATTTTGTTCCCGCGGGCTTTTCACTCTCCAGCAAGCTGGAGGTGCGCGAAGATCTCGCGTTTGTAGGCTATGGAATTTCGGCAGGGAAGATTGACTTTGACGAGTATGCGAGTGTCGACGCGAAAGGCAAAGTCGTGCTCGCCCTGCGTTATTCGCCTGCGGGCGATGATCCGCACAGCCCCTTTGTGGAATTTGAAGCGTTGCGTTACAAGGCATTGCAGGCGCGTGAACACGGCGCCGCGGCGCTGCTGCTCGTAATCGGGAAAAAGGATTCTTTGCTGCCGGAATTGAAATTCGATCGTGCTAGCAGTGATGCCGGTATCCCCGTGCTTTTCGTGACCCAGCAGGTTGCGGATTGGATATTGCAGGGTCGCAATCAAACACTCGCCGCTGTGCAAGACAGCATTGATGCCACGAAGAAGCCGCGCTCGTTTCTCATTGCCGATTGCCGCGTACAAGTGGAAACGGAAGTGCTCAAACATCGCCGCGAGGCCGCGAACGTGATTGGCATGTTAGCGGGTCGCGATGCGCAATTGCAAAACCAGGCAATCATTATCGGCGCGCACTACGACCACCTCGGCCGCAGCACCGAAGGCGCGCTCGACCCGGATCTCAAGAGCGAAATCCGCAACGGTGCAGATGACAACGCCTCCGGCACGGCGGGCATGTTGGAATTGGCGCAATACTTCGCTGCGCCCGAGCATCGTCCCAGCCGCTCACTCATCTTCATGGGTTTCGCCGGAGAAGAGCTCGGCTTGCTCGGTTCCGCGCACTATGTCAATCATCCGACTTTCCCGCTCGAACAAACCATCGCCATGCTCAACATGGATATGATCGGCCGCTTAAAGGATAGCGCATTGGTGGTGCAAGGAGTGGGCACTTCTCCGGACTTTGCAGCGTTGGTAGAGCGTTGCAATGCCGAAACAAGGCTCAAGCTCAGTTTGAAAAAAGACGGCCTCGGGCCAAGTGATCATTCGTCTTTCTATCAGAAAAACCTGCCTGTGCTTTTCTTCTTTAGCGGTTTGCACGAGGACTATCACCGCGCCAGCGATGATGCCAACAAGATCAACGCAAATGGCGAGGCGCAAATTGTGAGTTTGGTCGCGAAAGTCGCCGCCGCCATCGCCAATTCGGACTCTTTGCCGCTATTTACCAAAGTTGATTCCGAGGAGCGTCCCCAAGCGCGAGGTTTCCGCGTGAGTGTCGGCACAATTCCCGACTATGCGGCTGAAGTGGAAGGTTTGAAACTCAGCGGCGTGCGGGCTGGCGGCCCGGCGGAGCGTGCCGGATTACAAGGCGGTGATATCATCATTCGCTTCGGCACCATCGACATCAAAAATATTTATGATTACACTTTTGCACTGGGGGAATTTTCACCGGGTGAGGAAGTGGAGGTCGTCATCTTGCGCGGAACCGAAAAAAAGACGATGAAGCTCAAGCTCGAGGCGGGAAAAAGATGACGTGTGGTTGCTCGGATTTTCTCCGCAACGAGCCTCTCGCCTGCAGAACAAATTTTTCGCCAGTTTTAGCAAACATTCTGTATATATGCTGACGAAGAGTTTTAGTCTTCGTTAGGATTTGGCATATTGCTTGTAAGAGTAAGCAACTCAAAGCACCATGCAACGCCAGAGAGCGAGAAACCGTGCATTTGCGCGCGCGCGAAAATATGCCGGGTGTCTCAATCCAATGCAAACGATTACCATTGTGGTTTTGGTCTCGTCGCTCTTGGCTATTTTCGATCATCGGAGTTTAACACGTGGATCGTACGCACAACACCGCGGAAGTCAAAAAAGCACCTCGCAATGGTCCCCCCAATCGCGATGGGGCTGCACCACCTCCACCTAGAAATTGGTCGGCCGGCGCTGAAACCGTGAAGACTTTTCCGAAAGAATTTAATCGGAATTTACTCAAGTCGCTCGACCGGCGTTTCATGATCATTCTGTTGTTGGTGTTCATTATCGAGCCGGCTTTGATCATCAACTTGGCTTTGAATTATCAACCGTTCACGGATAGCAGCGACGTCGCCAAGCTCCAAGCCAAGTACGCGGATATTTTTCTTTCCGAATTTGAAGTGGAAACGCCGGAAGAAACGGTTGTGCAAAACGAATTGCTGTTTCAGGCTTCGGAAATGGCCAAGCAAGTAGCCGGCGAAACCTACGGCACTTCTTCCGGCCCGGCGCTGCCGAGTTTGCGTCCCGGTGCGGGCACGCAGGAAACCCGTGCCGCTAGCCGCGAAGAAAGCCGCACGCGGCGGGGCATTAGTGCTGCTGCACGTGGGCGCGCGCGCAACGCCATGTCCGAGGAAGTTGGTCGCGTGGGTTTGTTGGGGATCATCACTTCTGGCAGCAATTTGGTTTCCGAAGCGCCAGCCGTGCAAGTGCTCGATTACGCCGCAATGAACGGCAGAGATCTGGACCAAGTGCTTTCGGAAGTGCGCACCACCAAAGTGCCGCGCTTGGGCACGGATTATTTCGGCCCTTCAGTCGGGAGCGGATTGGGCGGCATGCTCAACCCCGATGACATTGTCATGGCCGAACGCGCGGTACGCGGCACCCGCTTTACGGAGTCGGGCGTGAACACGGAAGACGTGGTGACCTCGCTCGGAGCAGCGCCGCGCAAAAGAGTGGAGGCCAATCGCAAGTTTGAAGCCGTTAAGCGCGAACCGAGCCTGACCGGCTTTGGCGCGCGCCATGATGAAAGCCGCGGCGCGGAGCTCGCCTCGCGCGAGCCGGCGCACATTCGCGCAGTTGTGATGAAGCACAACGCCGCGATTCAAGATTGCTATCGCAAGCAGCTCAAGC
Source organism: Candidatus Zhuqueibacterota bacterium (assembly GCA_013361015.1). Taxonomy (GTDB): domain Bacteria; phylum Zhuqueibacterota; class Zhuqueibacteria; order Zhuqueibacterales; family Zhuqueibacteraceae; genus JABWAN01. The sequence continues at coordinate 4,212 of JABWAN010000382.1, forward strand.
ATAATCCCACCCTCAAGTGCAAAGTGACGGTGCGCATCACCATCGACTACACCGGCCATGTGATCGGCGTGAATGTTATCTCTTCCACGGTCGATCTGCCGGAGTTGAATCAGTGCATCGTTGCCAAGATTACTCGCTGGAACGATTTCGGCGCGATGGACCCCTCCACCACGCCGGTGACGTTCAAACAGACGTACGTATTCGGGTATTGAGACTTTGCGTTTCCAGCCTCAGCGCATCTGCTGGAAACGCAAAACGCTCCTGCGCAAAACCACGTTTCACTGCTATCACACTCGCTCCATCACCGCCGCAAAAAAGCCATCGCAGCCGTGCCGGTGCGGCAGTAGTATCATTTGATTTCCCTCCGCGAGTTTGGCCAAATCATAGCGCTGCAAAATTGCAGCAGCCGCGCCGGCGCGGAACTCCGAATGTTTTGCGAGAAAATCTTCCACGATCTGCGCGTTCTCTTCCGCCAGCAAACTGCATGTCGCATATACCAATCTCCCGCCAAGCTTCAGCAATGGCGAATAGGCCCGCAGAATTTGCCGTTGTTTCGCCGCCATCTCGTTTACCATCGCCGCCGTGATTTTCCATTTCGCATCCGGATTGCGCCGCAATACACCGGTGCCGCTGCAGGGCGCATCAATCAAGATCGCGTCCATCTGCCCGTGTAAATTCTGCGGCGTTTCGTTCGGCTTGAGTGCCTGCACACGCACGTTGTGAATGCCGCTGCGGCGCGCGCGTTTTTTCAAGTTCTCCAAACGCGGCGCGCTCACGTCGAATGCAAAAATTTCCCCGCGATTCTTCATCAAACTCGCCAAGTGCAAAGTCTTCCCGCCGCCGCCCGCGCACATATCGGCCACGCGCCAATTCGGCTTGGGATCGAGCAACAGTGCAATGAGCTGGCTGCCTTCATCCTGCACTTCAAACCAACCCTCACGAAAGAGATCGAGCGTGAACAAGTTCGTGCGCTTGTGCAATTGAATTCCTGCCGGTGCAAGCGCAGTGGGTGCGCACTCGTAGCCGCGCTGTTGCAGCTCACGCAGACAAACCTCGCGCGTCGCCTTCAGAGTATTCACACGCAATGTCAAAGGCGGCGGCTGATTCAGCGCTGCCAGCAACACTTCGCTTTCCGCTCCAAATTGCTGTTGCAATGCCGCGACGAGCCAATCAGGAAAAGAGCAGCGCACACCGGGATGGTTCCGGCCGATCTCCGCAGCATTTTGGTCGGCTAGTTTTTTTATCTGTTGGAAGGAAAGAGGCAGCGCGAGCTCGTGCAAGCTTTCAGACGGGCGTTTTTCAAGGTGAATTTTATAAGCGGCCAGCAGCCATGCCGGCGCAAAGGCTTTCTGTTCATCAACACCAGCGATGAGCGTTTGCAGCAAGCGGCGGTGCCGCAAGATACCATACGCGCTCTCCGCCAGCGCGCGCCGATCGTGCGAACCGAGATAACGGCGCTGCCGAAAGAACACGTCGATCAAATGATCCGCCGGGCGTGGATCATGCAAGAGAATCTCCAGCAACTCACAAATGTGTCCGGCAAGCGAGGATGGTTTCATAAACACGAATGTAAAATTTTGTTGCTCATTTGCAAAAGCATATTATCTTGCACACATGTCCAAATCTAAAAAACGGCGCGGCAAACGGCCGGGCCTGCCGCCGGGCACGCTCGTACACGTCGGCGAGCAAAAAATCGAACGCATCAAAGTCTCTTTAATCGACTATGAGCCGGCGAAGTTTCAAGAGCAAGAAATCACCGAGGTGCAGGAATGCTTTCCGTTTCGCGACCGGCCCACAGTAACGTGGATCAATATCGACGGCTTGCACAACCTTGACGCGATTGAAAAAATTGGG
>JABWAN010000383.1 GCA_013361015.1 Candidatus Zhuqueibacterota bacterium
AGTGCCCCACAAGGGGGCAAGACTACAATCGTTATGCTGCATACAGATGCACCTGCATCTCGGCAACTGCGGCTTTCAATTTTTCGGTGCCGCCAAAGAAACCAATGATCTCGGTGACGTTGCCGCGACTGGAGATCGGGGCCAGTTTCAGGCTCTCCGGAATTTTGAATTGATCCACGCCGCTCTCGGCATACTTGTCGAGCAAATCATTGAGAATGGCGCGGGCTTCCGGGCCGTAGCGCTCGAAAAAATCCTTTTTGTCCTGGCGCAGCCTCTCCGCCCGTTCCCGCCGCGTGCGCAAGGGCGCGTTGAAAGCGATGTGGCAGAGCAGATCGAACGGATCGGCTTCCGGCTGCTTCATGTCCATAGCCAAAGCGCCAAAGTCGATGCCCCGCTCTTCAAGCTGGGCCACGATGTCATCGCGACGATAGGCGTCTGCCCATTGTTGACGCAGCGTCGAGGCCGCCGGAAACAGCGTGCGAACTTTCTCGGCAATGTAATCCGTGTATTGAATCACGCGCAGCTTTTTGCCTTCGGCGTCCAGTTCCCAAACCACTTCGTGCGCGATTTCAATCACGCCGCCATCGACGAAGAATTTGCGCGGCTCAACGGCTTCGTGCACTTCGTCAATTTCAGCAGGCAATTTTTCACTCACGACGGTATCATAATCGACCGGCTCGGGCTGGAGCACCTCGGTTGTGGTAACGCCGCCTTCATCATCGATTCGCGTTTCGTCAATGCGCGCCGGATCGCCGTCAAAATCGGGATCGGCAAAATGCCGGCTGGCCGAGCCGGTGTAATCGAGAATGGTGAAAAATAACTTACCGTAATCATCGCGCACCCGCGTGCCGCGGCCGATGATTTGTTTGAATTCATTCATCGAACCGACGACGCGCGCCAACACAATATTTTTCACCATGGGCGCATCGACGCCGGTGGTGAGCAACTGCGACGTGGTGAGAATGACCGGCGTCGGTTCTTCCAATTCCTGAAAGCGGCTGAGATGGCCCTTGCCGATATCGCCTTCGTCGGCGGTGACGCGGCAAACGTAATCCGGATGCGGTTGCGTCAAATCTTTATTGAGATTGTTGAGTATCTGCCGCATCTCATCCGCATGGGGTTGATCCACGCAAAAGACAATCGTCTTGGCGAAACGGTCATTTCCTTTCATGAAATCCGTAAGATGCCTGGCGATTGCTTCAGTGCGGGCGCGCAAGGCGATGACTTTTTCAAAGTCTTTGGTGTGATACTCGTCGTCGGGAATTTCGCGGCCGTAACGATCAAGCTCACCCTTCGTGGGCCGCCAACCGGCGGCGTCCGCCGTGGTGATAACGCGATGGACGCGATACGGCGCGAGAAAACCGTCTTCAATGCCTTGTCGCAACGAATAGGTATAAATCGGATTGCCGAAATATTCGTAAGTGTCGCGATTGTCCTCGCGCAGCGGCGTGGCCGTCATGCCGAGTTGCGTTGCGGGCGCGAAGTAAGTCAATATCTCGCGCCACGAACTATCCGCGCGCGCCGAGCCGCGATGACATTCATCGACGATGACGAGATCGAAAAAATCCGGCGCATACTCTTTATACAAACCGCGACGATTTTCATCCTCGGCTATGGCTTGATAGATGGCAAAATACATTTCGCGGCTCTTGACCACTTTGCCGTTTTCGATTTTGAACGCCGCATCGCCAAACGGCGCAAAATCTTTCACCATCGGGTCGTCGACGAGAATATTGCGATCGGCGAGATAAAGAATGCGCGGACGGCGATGATCGTCCTTCAAATTCCAGCGGCTGTGCCACAGCTTCCAACAAATTTGAAAGGCAGTGGTGGTTTTACCGGTGCCGGTGGCCATGGTGAGCAGCACGCGTCTTTTGCCGGCCACGATGGTTTCGACGGTGCGATTGATGGCGAGGTCTTGATAATAGCGCGGCACTTTGCCGCTTTGCAGATTGTACGGCGTGAGCAGTTTCTGTGACTGCGCTTCCGTCAGGCCTTTGCTTTTTTGCAAACGCGACCACAATTCTGCCGGCGAAGGAAACTCAGTGAGATTGGATTCGAGTCCGGTGGTGTAATCAAATTCCACAATGCCAGTGCCATTGGTGGAATAGGCGAAACTCAAACCGAGAATCGCGGCGTACTCTTTGGCCTGCTGCAATCCGGCCGCGGGCGTTTGGTAATCGGCTTTGGCTTCGACGATGGCGATGGAAAAATCGCGCGTGTAACGCAGCAGATAATCCGCGCGTTTCTGCTTGCCGCGCCGAACTTTGTTGCCGAGCGGAATGATGCGGCCGTCCGTGAACGAGCGCTGCTCGGTAAACGAATGCGGCTCATTGTCCCAACCGGCTTTGACCAGCTTGGGCACAACGAATTTTCTGCAGGTGTCGGCTTCGTTCATGTCCAAGTTCCTTGAAGAAATGCTATCCGGTAGAAAGCAAGATCACGAACACAAATCGGAGGTACCCGGACAACTCAAACTTTGGTGGTTTTAGGTGAAAAGTCGCGAGAATATGCGATCAATTTGAGGCATCGGTAAGCCCCTTGCATTAGAATTTTAATTGCGACTGCATCGCAAGATAGAAAGCGGCAGTGCTTTTATCAACAGAATTTTCCTCTTGCTTGTGTGTGCGAAAATTTTAGAATATCCGCACACACCGAGAGACACTTTCACATGGCCAAACTCACCCAATATCGTTTAATCATCCATTGGGGCACGTCCACGAGGACATATCCCGAATGGCAGGGAACTGTCCATCACAAACGCTCTACGACGAACAGTATCGAAACCGAGTTGCTGGCGGGTTTCGAGTTTTAGGCATGATGAAAAATCTTATGCGCCGTCTTATTGAAACAACACTAGCGCACGGCTCAGGTTTTGAACGGCTCTTGCAAGCTCTTAATCCGGATCGTGAAGTTGGGGCGCGCGAGTTTGAGCGGCGGCGGGCACGGCTGATTTACGTTCTCCATGGCCTCGGTTGCGCAAATGCAGACGAGCTTGCGGACGAAGTTTTTGCGCGCGTGGGAAAGAAGCTGATGGAGGGCGTGGTGATTGATAGCCTCGATGCTTACCTCCTCAAAGTTGCGCGCTTCGTAGCGATGGAGGACGGCAAGCACACACGCACCAAGCCGCTGCCGCTCGAGGGCGTAGGCGCCGGCGCATTGCCTTGCGAAGACGCGGAGCAAACGGCGAAGGAGCGCGCGGATTTGACACGAGAGCGCCAGCGCGAGCGCTGCATGAAACGCTGCTGGCAGCGAATGGCAGAGGCAGAGCGCCAAAAACTCGTTGATTATTTTTCCGGCGAAGGCCGCGCACGCATGGAAAAGCGCAAAGGGCTCGCGCAAAAACTCGACGTTTCAATCGCGGCCTTGCGCGTGCAGCTGCACCGTTTGCGCCGCGTGCTGGAAGAATGCGTGCGCAACTGTTGGGCGCAGCGCAAGATTGGTTTGTAATGAACTGCATTTTGCAGCACTAGATTTGTAGACCATCACTCTCAAGCGAGAGGACTAGGTGCAGTCTCCCTTGGTTACCGATGAATTCATGCAGCGCTATCTGCTTGGCGAGCTTGCGCCGGAAGAGCGCGCACGCTTCGAAGAGTTTTACTTCACCCGTGGCGAAGTTTTCGAGCGGCTACGCCTCGTGGAAGAAGAACTGCTCGACAGCTATGTGCGCGATGAGCTTGCGCCGGAGCAACGCGCGCGCTTTGAAGCACATTATCTCGTTTCGCGCGAGCGCCACGAGCGCGTTGAATTTGCGCAGCGCTTGGCGGAAGTGATAGCTGCCGAGCCGCTTCAGGCTGCACTGTTGCATCGCCTGCTTGCATGGAGCCGCGCGCAATGGGCAAGATTCAAATCGCCGCATTCAGCTGGGCGCTGGGCTATTGCGGGCTTGACGATGCTCGCGCTCATCTTCGCCATGGCATTGCTGCGCCGCAACACGCTGCGCCCCGATTTCACTGCACCACCCAGCCTGCCGATTGCAGACTCTCCAGCGCTCGCTCGCGCGACTTTCACGCTCACGCCTCGCACGTTTTCAGTTGTATTGCCGAAACAAACATTGCTTCTGCCCGCAGACGCGCGCACCGTACAATTGCAGCTTGTGTTGGAAGACGGCGAGACGTTTCAAAGCTATCGTGCCGCGCTGCGTTCGCGCGAGGGTGAAGAAATTTGGCAAGGAGATCGACTGCTTGCGACGCCGCTCGCTGCAGGCAACGCCATCATCTTCTCCGTGCCGGCGCTCGATTTGCTGGAGAGCGAGTACACGATTGCATTGAGCGGTTTGCGCCAAGCGGAAGTTATTTTAGTTCTCGATCATGCCCGGCGTGCCCTCATTCAAATCGATCCCATGACCGGCGCGCGCACCACGCTTTCGCAGCGCGGCAAACTCATCACGCCGATGCGTTTTGCGATGGACGCGGGCGGCGCGATCTTCGTCGTCAACTCCGAAGGAGCAAGCGAGGGCTGCCGCCTCGGTTGCGGCAATGTGATCAAGATCGATCCCCTCTCGGGCGAGCAAACCGTGGTTTCCTCGGCCGGCATGTTTGGAATTTTGCATGGCCTCGCGTTCGAGCCTTCCGGCGACGTGCTCGTGTCGAGCACTTATGTGGATCGCGCGGCCGCCATCATCCGTGTCAATGCGCGCACTGGAGCGCAGAGCCTCGCTTCTTCCGCGGGACTGTTGTTCAATCCCATCGATCTTGCGCTCGACGCCAACGGCGACATTCTTGTGAGCGAAGACCGAAGTCAGGAAGGCGCGAGCGCGCTGCTGCGCCTCGATTCCCGCACGGGCGCGCAGAGCGTGATTGCCCAAGCCGGGCATTTGATTGCGCCCAACGGCATTGCGCTCGCGCCGCGCGGAGAAATTTGGATCGCCGACGCGCACGAACATCGCGTCGTGTTTAGCGGACCATTAGAAGACAGCGGCGGGCCGGGAAAAATTATTCGCCTCGATCCTCTCACCGGCGAACAAAGCGTGCTCTTCTCCGGCCAGCACTTTCGCGATCCGAGCGCGATTGCCTTTAGCAGTGATGGCACGGTTTACGTTGCCGATCCCAATGCCGTGCGCCAACAACGCGGCGCGATCATTCGCATCGATCCAAACACGGGCAAGCAAGAAGTGCTCGCGAGGGGCGAGGATATTGCCGGCCCGGTTGATATTGCCGTTGCGCCACCGACGACTGCGAACTCAGCCTTTGTCGTTGCACAACCACTGCGGCAATACTCTTTTACAGTGAAGATTGAATGACCGAAAAATGGACGACAGAAAAATCTAAAACCTCTTGCCGCATGACGATAAGCATTGGGGGGCAACGTTATACTGCATATTTCTGTCCGCCCATTTTTCTGCCATAGCTTTCAACTTAGTTTTATCAATAATCGTCTTGTCTTTATGCCGAATCCCGTGAAGAGCACACTCGCCTTCTTCGCGCTGCTCGCTTTGTGCTATCTCGCCACGTGCACGCGCGAGAACGAGCAACGCCGCGTGACCGTGCCGTTCGCGGCCCGCATCATGACGAGTGATTGTGCCGCGTTGCCGAGCGGGCTCATTCACTGGTGGCCCGGCGAAGGCGACGCGCGCGACACGCAAGGCAACGCGCACGGCACACTGCGCAACGGCGCATCCTTTGGCGAGGGCAAGGTGGGGCATGCCTTTCTGCTCGACGGCGTGGATGACTTCATCGATCTCGGCAATGACACAAGCCTGCATTTTTCCAGCAGCGAGTTTACGCTCGCGTTGTGGATCAAATTCAACTCGCTCGGCAAGGACTGCGGCGGCTATGACAACGAATGCGTGCGCGGCATTCTCGCCAAGATGCTGCGCGTGCATGGCCGAGGCACGGGCGAAGACGGATGGTATCTCGCCAAAGTGAATGACAACGGCTTGAGCTTCAGCTTGGGCGGCGGCGTGGGAAAGAACGGCTGCGCGTTTTGGCTACCCACCACCGTTTCGAGTGCGACCACGGTGCAAGCCGGACTCACTATGTCAAGTTAAGAAATCATTTTTTGAGGTTTTTTTGTTGCGCCATATCGCTGCGCGCGCGTTGGGCCAGGAAAAGATTTTCA
>JABWAN010000384.1 GCA_013361015.1 Candidatus Zhuqueibacterota bacterium
CCACGGTCTCGCGTCTCGCGAACATGAGTCTGCGCGCGCGTCTGGTGGTGGAAGGTTTCATCACCGGCTTGCACCGCAGCCCGTATCACGGTTTCAGCGTCGAGTTCGCGGAGCACCGGCAATATATGCCGGGCGATGAGATTCGCCATATTGATTGGAAAGTCTACGGCAAGACCGATCGCTTCTATGTGAAGCAGTTTGAAGAAGAGACGAATCTCAAGTGCTATTTGCTCGTAGATCAATCCGCTTCGATGGGCATTGCGCATGAAAAGCGCGTGAGCAAGTTTCAATACGCCAGTTATCTTTCCGCGGCTTTGAGTTACTTGATGATGCACCAACGCGACGCCGTGGGCCTTACGCTTTTCAATCAAAAAATCACGCGCTATTTGCCGCCGCGCTCGGTGATGAGTTATCTCTCGGTGCTGCTCGGCGAGTTGGAAAACGCTAAAGTCAGTGGCAGCGCGGATTGGATGACCTCACTGCATCACGTTGCCGAACAGATCAAACGCCGCGGCTTGGTGGTTTTGCTTTCGGATTTTATGCCGCGCGATTTGGATACGGAGCCCAAACAGATTCTCACCGGACTCAAACACTTTCGGCACCGCCATCATGAAGTGCTTGTCTTCCAAGTGCTCGATCGCATGGATTATCGTTTTGACTTTCGCGATGACGCCATTTTCGAAGACGTGGAATCGGGCGTGACTTTGCCGACACAGCCCCATCATATTCGTACCGCGGTGCAGAAGGAAATTGACGAGTACCTCGAATGGTTCAAACGGCAATGCCGCGAGAACAATATCGATTATCAACTGCTCGATACGAGCATGGATTTCGATCAGGGCTTGCTGCAATTTTTGTTGAAGAGAAAAAGGATGAATGGATAGAGTGTTTGTGTGGAGTAATGGAGTTTTGGAGTGATGGAGTTTTGAAAACACAGCCATAGTTTCGCGACAAGCGCGATAATGTTCAGCCACGGCCAAGCCGTGGCTGATCAAAACATGATTGCCAAATTTGAAACTCAAAGCCATTAGCGGCACATGCAATTCTTCCTCCTCTGGCTCACCGTCATTTTAATTGCAGTCGCGGCTTATCTCGCCTTCCTTTGGTGGCATCCGCGCAAACGTTCCCGTTTTCAAGTACGATTAACCTCACTCTTTCTGCTCTTCTCACTTCTGCCCACGGTTCCACTCATCTTTGTGGTGAGCACGCTCGCGACGGACACGGCCGATGTATTGCTCGTGCCGGAAGTCGAATCGGCTTTTGTGCAAGCCATTGCTGCGATCAAACTCCAATCCGAAAACACCGGAAAAAAATTCATTCACAGTACCGTGCGAGAACAAATCACCCCCGAGTTGCTGGCAAGTTGGGGATTCGATTACTACGCGGTTTGGCAAAAGCAATCGGACAGCACACGTACGATGTTCGCCGCTACCCATAGCGCGAGATTGCCGACGGATAGCTCTTTTCAGATAAAAGAGGTTTGGGGACAAACCGGAAGCAGCTTGAGCACGATCGTGCGGGGCGATTCGATGCTGGGCCACTGCCGGGTTTGGAGCCCGCGTTCCGAAAACGAAATGGCGCTCGTGGGATTTGCACTCGCTCCGGAGGTTCTTTCCGCCAAGGAGCAATTGACGCAAACGCTACGAGTTTACAATTCGCTCTCGCTCATTAAAGAGCGCGTGCTGCAAGAGCAAGTGATTTGGGGAGCCGCAATCGCAGTGATTGGCGTGTTGTGCTTGCTCTCGGTGTTTGTGGCGCGGAAGATGTCACACGTTTTGAGCCGGCCGATCGACGACCTCATCTCAGTCACGAATCAAGTGGCCGCAGGTGATTTGAATGCGCAGTCCGCAGCCCAAGCCAAAGATGAAATCCGCCAATTGGTCGAGGCGTTCAACACAATGATTCGGGATTTGCGCGTGAATCGCGAGAAGCTGCTCGCCGCGGAGCGCCTCGCGGCATGGCGGGAAGTGGCGCGGCAGGTTTCGCATGAAATTAAGAATCCGCTCACGCCGATTCAGCTCGCGCTCTATCGTTTGAAACAGCGTTTGCCGGAGTCCATGGTTGCACAAGAGGCCGTGCGCGAATCGTTGCAGAGCATTGAGGAAGAATTGGCGAGCTTCAAACATTTGGCGGAGGAGTTTTCGAGCTTTGCGCGGCTGCCGCGCGCTGAGCTGAAACCGGAGAATCTCAATGAGATCGTGCAGGCCACGGCGCATTTGTATGAAGCAGACAGCAGAGCACGCCTCGAATTGCAGCTTGCGCCCGAGCTGCCGGCGTGCGTATTGGATCGCGAACAAATCAAGCGACTGCTCAACAATCTCATTAAGAACGCGATGGAAGCATGCGCGAATCAAAACGCGGTTATTCGCATTGCAACGAATCGCGTCGATCAAAAAGTGCGGCTCGAAATTTCCGACAACGGCCCCGGCCTCTCCGCGGAAGCGCGCACACATTTGTTCGAGCCGAACTTCACCACCAAGCGCGGCGGCTCTGGTTTGGGTTTGGTGATGGTGAAACGCATCGTGGAAGAACACGGCGCGGTGATTGAGGTAGATAGTGAGGTGGGAAAAGGAACGAGGTTCGTGATCAAGTTTGCAATCGATGCGAAGCGTTTTCTCGCACGAGCATGAGATTTCAACAAAAAAAGCCACGGCTTAGCCGTGGCTGCACTTTTACACAACAAAAGCTGAGGCAAAGCCGCCCCACTTGTGAAGCGACTTTGCATGAAGTCTCCTTTAAAACACAAACCCGAACGTAAATCGGTGCACCTCGCTCAATCTCCCCAAATCTGAATAAGAATAATCCATCCGCAAGCGATAATCCAAACCGGGATATTTCAAATCCAGGCCGGCGCCGAAAGTGGGGAAGATATCCTTCGCATCGTTGTCGTCGATATTGTCCGCCGCGGTCACGGCGCGAAAGCCGCCGCGCAAGAAGAAGAGATTGTTGAAAGAATATTCCCCACCCACGCAAAAGCCCGGGGCAATATCGCGATAATCGAAATAGTCCACATTTCCCACCAAAGCTTGTTGGCCCGCGCGCAGAACATCCATCGAAACGCCGAAACGAAACACCAGCGGCATGGGCCACGCTTCGGTTTCAAGGCGCGCCGGAGTTTCGTCGGGATTCGCACCGAGTCCGGTATCGATATCCACGCGCAGCAATTGTTCGCGGCCTTCGAGCCGCATCTTTGTACCAAAGTTCGCGATGGACATGCCGATCTTCATGCCGCGAAATTCGGTTTGATAGAGCGTGCCGAAATCCAGCGCGAAGCCGTTGGCGCGCGAGTTGGCTACGGTTTCATTCACATATTTGCCCATCACACCAATGGAAAAACGATCGGTCAATCTTTGTGAATACGCCAGGCCAAGCGCAAGATTGCCCGCAGGAAATGTGATGCCCGTGCCTTCCGGCGCAGAGGGGGTGGTTTCTTCGATGCGATCCATGCTCAACACGTGGACGGTCGCGCCCAGGCTGCTGTTTTCACCGACCGGCAAATTTGCGGCAACGGAAACCAGATTGACGTCGAGAATCCAATCCGTGCGCGAGATCATGACTTCGCGATTGCGCAAGTGCGCCAGGCTGCCTACATTCCAAAACAAGGAAGAGACGTCACTGGTCTGCGCGACATATGCGCCGGCCATGGCCTCGGCGCGGCTGCCCACACCGATCTTCAAAAAATTTGCCGCGGAAGTGCCGGCATTGTCGAACTGCGCGAAGACGAGGGCGGGCAACAAACTTATCGTGATGAGAAGAGATTTTGTTTTCATGTTCAACTCTCCTTAGAAATTCCCCCCTTGAGGGGGGAGCGGGGGTGTTTTCGAGGACGACGACTTTACTAAGAATCAGCATGCCACGCTTTGAGTTCTTTTTGGCATTTTAATTCGCGACCGATGCGCTAGCAACACCCCCCTAACCCCCCTCAAGGGGGGAATTGCTGAGGTCAACATTCGCTTGCTCCTTGCTCCTTGCCCCTTGCTCACTTGACAATCGCTAGCTTGCCCATGGACGCTTCTCCGCTCGGCAGAGTGATGTGATAGAAGTAAATGCCGAACGCGACTTCCTGATCATTATAGGTGCGCAGATTCCACGCTTCGAGAGAAGTGCCGTTGGTGTGCTCGATGGTGCGCACCAAATCGCCGGCAATGTTGTAAATGCGAATCGTGCATTGCGGCGGCAAATGACGGAATTGCATTTCGCGATTGATGAGCGAAGTTTCGAACACGGAGCTGACACGATAGGGATTGGGCACGATTTTCACATTGGCAAGATCGGCACGCGTGTGTTCCGCTTTCGCGGCCACGGTGGTGATTTTGAAAACGTCTTCGCTCTTGAAAGGATGCGTCAAATATGCGCGCGCCACGTCGCCGGTCTTCGGCGGAATGCCGGCTTCACCCGCGGGCGCAGAGAGGACGATGCGCCACGTGAAACGGTCACGGCCTTCGTATCTTTCACGCACGGTCATCACGTCACCGCTGGTCCATTTTGAGCGCATGTCCGGTGTGGTATCCGTGCTTGCTTGCGACAGGAAGAAATCCACTTTCGCCGGCGCGCTGCGTTCATACACGTTCCAAATTTCAAACGGCACCGGAGTGGGAAGGTTGTTGCCGAGACGAATGGAGGTATCACCGGTTGCGGTGAAGCGCACTTCATAGTCCGCTTCATTGATGGGCGTTTGCGGCTGCATGGTGATAACCCAATCCGTCTCAGCCTTTTGCTCCGTCGCGCCCACGAAGAATCCCGCTTCGTCTTCGTCGAGCACGTTATTGGGATCGTTCATCACGAGCAAACGCAGGTTGTTGAACACCGGAATGTCTTCTTCGCCTTGCACGGAGGCGAGGTCGCTCAAAATGTTTTCGCCCGCGCTATTCTTTAAAGTGAACGTCAGCCTGCCGCCCGCGTCGTTGAATTGCAGCGCGTACTCCTCGGACCGCAAGGTGATTTCATCGAGCAGCTCGAGCATGATCTCGCCCGTGCCGTGGCCGCTCACGCGCTCCGGTCCGGAAAGCTGTCCGGCTTGAAAACCTGCGACCTTCGGCAAGGGCACAACGGCCACAGTGTTGTCGTTCGGAAAGTTGGGATTGTTCTTGCGCGAGTTTTCCAACGGCGGCACCGGGATACCGGTGGGATCACTGGGATTGGCTTTGAACTCGTCGCGCGAATCATAGGCCGTGACCGCGTACCAATATTCGTAACCATTGATCACGTTGTTGTCAACGTACTTGTGCGTAAGGCCGGAGTTCGAGCCGCGATCGAGATAGGGCGAAAGCGGATCAACGCCGGTGATGTCATCATTCAAATCATATTGCGCGAGCGGCACGTAGCCCACGACCGTCCCGTTCACGTCCGTGATGGAACGCCCCCACGTGCGGCCGCGATCATCGCTGCGAAAAACGCGATAGCCTTGAAAGCGATTATTTTTGGTCAAACGATCGACGCCGGTTTCCGAAGGATTCGCATCCCAATAAAGCGTGACTTTGCCGTCGCCGGCCACCGCGCGCAACTTTGGCTCGGGCGGCGCTTCCGCGGCTTTGTAATCGTTGTTGTAGAGCACTTGCGCGAGCACCGCATTGTTGAGCACGTCGATGCGATTCGCACCCATGATATCCGCGAGCACGAAGTTCAAACTTTTGCCTGGAGGTAGATCGAACGGGCCGGAAGCGAACACAAACGTAATGTCCGGACCGTATGAGTTTGCCGTTTGCGTGAAGTCGTCGGGGTGCGGCGCGACATTGTCAACCGGATCGATGCCCGCACTCAATTCTGCATACGCCGCCGCATCGCTTTGCGCCGCGGCGCTGTATTCGAACAAATGCATCGTGGTCAAGCCGCGCTGTCTGCCGGTCACGGGATCGACGGGCGTTTCCAAAACTTTCATCGCGATCCACGGCACATTCTTTTCGATGAAGCCTTCGGCTTTGTCGTTGCCGTCCCACACGAACACGGTATTCCACGACAGCTCGTTGAACTGCGTGGAGCCCGGCGGAATGAAGAAGGCAAAATCATCGGTCCATTCATTCGCGCCTTGCT
>JABWAN010000385.1 GCA_013361015.1 Candidatus Zhuqueibacterota bacterium
CGGCCCTCGCTGTAATAGTACCAAACTTCGTAGGGCCGGGCATTGGTTTCCGCCGGGTGTCTTTCTACTTCGTTCGGAATGCCGAACTTGATGGCAATGCGACCGCGGTCGGTTTTCCAGCCGGAGGTAAAGCCCGAGGTGTAGTTTTCGTTGGCGTGTGCGATGCGGCGAAAGTATTCCTCCCAAAATTCGTTGTGTGGCGTGGCGGGGTTGGTATCGAATTGCTTCCAAAGCTGCGTGATATAGCTCTTCTGCGCGTCGGTATCCAAATCCTGCAAAAGTTTTTTGTCATCTTCGCGGAGCAGGTATTGTATCTGTTCGACGTGTGTTTTGAGCTGTTCCGGCGACATGGCAGCGATTTTTTGTTCGACGTCCGAGACCACCTTACCCGGTGGAACCGCGACCCAAAAGCTGCGTGCAGTACTCGCCACCGCTTGATTCGAGCGATCCTTTACCTCGATTTGCAGGTAACACGTCGAGTCTGCGAGATTGCCAACGTTTAAACCGCCGACTTCGACGCTGCTCTGTCCCGGTTTGCGCGCGATCTTCGTGGGCAAATGTCTGAGTACTTCCTGCCGGGCGTTGACGACGCGATAGTGTACTTCATAGCTATCGGCCGCGGCCGCGAAATTGTAGACTTCGAAATAAAAATAAAGCAGCGGCACCGTTCTCCCATAGACGCGGCTGGCATTGGCCAGCACGCTGAAACCGTTTTTGGTAAAGCGACCCTTTGCCGTGTCGGGTGTGATCGCATTGGCGAGTTGCACGTCACTCAGGGCCAGCGCCTCACCGTCGAACGCACGCACGCGGAAAGCAAGCTGTGCGCTCCCATGTTTCTGCGTCGCGGTTTCTTGCACGGCGAGCGAAATCTGATAGCGTCCCGGGGTGAGCGGCAATTCGAATTGATTGGGGAAGAAGCGCCCGGCAATCTCGGCTGCCGAACCGGCCTGCACGGCTTGCGTCCACTCATCACGCAACAGCTCGCGCCCGGCTGAATCTGCCAATAGCACGGAAGTCTTAATGTCGCTGCGCATGACTCCGCCCGCAGCTTGAAAGCTCAGTTGATCCAGCGCGATTTGATAGTAAAACTCCTGCAGCGTTTTGCCGCTGCCGGCGCGAAACGAGGCCGTATCCAAATAAAAAGTGAGCGCGCCCTTGCTCTTTACGGGCGCTGGTTCATTCGCGGAGGCAGCAAAAAGATTGTGCGTCAACAGTGTCAGTGCACAGAAAAGGCGAGCGAGTCGAGAATAAATGCGATAGGGCATGCCGTGCTTTTCTTTCAAGTTTCATTCCCCACGCGCTGGAGGTGGGTGTGTATTCCACAAAACGCTGTGATGATTTGCTAGTTCAGCGAGCCGCTCTTCATGGGCATTGCCTCGGTTACGTATGGGGAAGTCGCGCAGATATCTTGTTTGCAGGCCAGAATGCCTGCGCTACTCCAGGTCGCAGTCCGCAATGCTGCAAGCCCAAGCCCAGCCGCAACGAATATGCAAGCCAGATGAAAGAAGTATTTCAAAAATTCATTTCGGCTCTTTGAATACGTCTTGCAGCAGATAGCGCACGACCTCGGTCATGGCTTTGCGATCGACCAAGTTGACGTTCGCGGAGCCGGCGCGCACTACGGAAACCAGCGGGAAGCCGAATAGCGCGGCATTAAAATTTGTGCCGCGATAGAGTTGCGCGCAAGGCAGCCCGGCGAACTCTTCACTGTTCACGTTAATATTGCGGGAAGCATCGCGATAGTAATTGGTGTTGAAAACGAAGAGCGGCTCAGCGTCGAAGAATGGCACCAGTTGGTTCATGGGCGCCTTGAGATACTGCGTAATCACTGTGCGCGGGATTTTGTAGCTCGTGTTTAAATCCGGCAAGCCGGTATTGGCGCTTAGGATTTTATCGGCATACATGTCAATGGTCTTCGCGCGCAATACGTGGAAATGCTGGAATGCCATGCCGCTCGTCGGCATATCCGTTCCGGTCGGCGTTTCGCCGGTGAGCGATTCGAGCGTGCCGCTGCCGGCGATCAAAAGATTGCCGCCCATATCGAGATAATCTTGCAAGGTGGCGCGATTCAAACCAAGATTGCCCGCGGGCTGCGTATACCAAATGATCGTCGTAAATGAGCTGAGACTGACAGCACGCTGGCCGGTGGAGTCGGTTTTATTGGAAACGAACGTGGGCCGCGAAGTGGCGAAGCGCTCTCTATAATCCCAGGTGGTAAATTGTGTGTACCCGGCTTCTCGCAGAAGCGAGTCGTATGAAGCATCAGTTATGGTTTCCGTCACGCCCGAGAGCAACTCATCATCCAGCAGCAGAATGCCTTGGTCGAATGTCGGCCCGAGCACGCGAAAGTTCAGCTTGGCGGGCGTGGGATCAACATTGTCGCCATTGTCCAACGCGCGCACTTCCACTGTATACCAGCCGTCGCGGAATTTGAAATCCACAAAAAAATCTTCAGTGAAATGCCACGCCTCGTCATAAAACGGACCTTGCACGCGATACTCATAGCCCTTGATGAGGCCGTCGGAATCATTGCCGTGCCATTCCAAACGCAGCTTGAAGGAATTGTTTTGGGAACCGTCGAGCGGCGTTGGCGCGAAAGCGGTTTCCGGTGGTTGCTCGCCGAAACTCCGGCCTTTGTCCGTCGGCTGCCGATTGCACGAAACCAACGCGATCGCGATGAAGACACCGGGCATCAATTTTTTGAAGGTGGGCAACATAAATTTTCCTCAACGTCTAAATTCAAAAGTGAGGTAGACAATGTTATTGACCGTAATCTTGGCAAGATCGCCGTCGAACGCGCCCGCGGTGTTGTTTCCTAGTGCCATACTGAACGATTGCGAAAAGAACCGCGTGGAAGGATTGAACACCACGTCGCTATTGTCCGAGGCTTTGGCGATGCGCGCGAATTCCAAAGTCCATTTGCCGTTCTCGTGTCGCCCATAGCAACGAATATCCGCGGAGCCGCCGCTGGGTTCTTGCAATAATACGCTCGGAACCGTGACGGCCGAGGTTGGATTGGCATAGGCCGAAGTGGCCAGAGACACGGCCTCGCTCTCCAGCAAGAACTGGCGGTTTTCGTCAGCGCTGGAATAGACCGGCGGCAGGCCGGGCGGCGTCGTGCTCGGATCGTTTTTCCAGGCAAATTTGGGGCGATCGTCGCTGCTGCTCGGGGTGTTATTATTGTCGTGATTCGGATCCCACGTGTTTTGTGCCGTCGGCGTGTCGTTGAAAAAGTTCAAACCGTCGACGCGCACAAAGAGCGGCTCAATATCGTTGCCGGTGTCATAGCCTTCCAATACCATATCCTGAAAATAGCCCATCGGATTGGTGGTCGCCGCATCCCAGTACCATAAATCCGTATCATCCGCAAAACTCGTCCACACTAGCAACAGCCAATCCGAGCCTTGCGTGCCTTGCGACCAAGTTGCGTCCGCGGGATTGAAGGACCATGGTTCATGGGCAAGGCTCTTGTCCGGGTCGGGCCACGAGGCGTGAATACCGATGTAGGAAGCGAAGGTGGTGTCAATCCGCGTGGAGTCGACGTGCGTGGTGTCGACGATCACTTTCCACCACACGGCCTGGAGATTGACCAGTATTCCTTGCGCGGGCAGGCCGAGGCCGCCGTTTTTGTTATCCAAAAACACGCGATACACCGGCGCAGATTGCCACGCTTTGTCATCAGCGCGGCCATCGAGCACGGGAATATCTTGCGCGCTCTTGAGGAACGGTGCATACAATTGTTGCGGCTGCTCGACCGCGGTGGGCAATTCACCGCTGCCGCAACCGAGGGCGAAGAGGAGAAGAACTGCGCCGGGAATTAGCAATCGCCATTTTTTTTGCATGAAGTGGCTCCGAGTGTTTTCGTCCTGTCATTCAGGAGGAAGCTTTTTATGACTAGCACATCGCCGGTGCTGAAAAAGATTCCTCCAGAATGACAACTGAATGGGGAGTGCAGATAAACCTCAAAACTTAAAAATCAAACTGAAGCGTTGCGCATTGTCCAAGAAGCCGAGATCGGAATAAGCATAGTCCAATTGTGCACGCACGCGCGAGACCCTGAAATTGGCGCCGGCGCCGAATGAAAAGCCTTCGAACGGCTCGTCCACTTTGTCCAAATCCTCCAACTCAACGTTGGTGCGATAGCCCGTACGCAGCGCGAAGTTGCCGAGTAGGTTGTATTCGACGCCCACCGCAACCTGCTCGACGTTGTCATTGGGATGGCTGCCTTCAAAGGAAAGTAGCACGGTATTTTGTTCGTTGCGATACGCCTCCACGATCGCACCCAAACGGAAATTGATGGGCAATGCAAACTGATCGCGATGATACTTGGCATCACCGCCGAAGTTGGTGATGTTCATACCCAGCTTGACGCCGCGCACGCCCACATCGAACAGCGTACCCAAATCAATAGCAAAGTTGTTCGCGCGATCTTCCCCCAAATACTCGGTGATGAATTTCACGTTTGCGCCGAACGAAAAACGGTTTGACAGCCGGCGCGCATAGGACACGCCGACGAGCCAGTCATTCGCGCTGAAGTATTCGCCGGTCCAGCCTTGATAGGGCACGGTACGTTTTTGATCTCCGGTGCCGAGCATGCCGACAAATGCGCCGAACACGCCAATGTCACCCACAGGCAGTGTGGCCGCAGCAAATTCATAGCTGATGTCCGCCGGCCATTCGATATGCGTCAGGAGCACGGATTTGCTGGGCGCCAACGTCAAGCCCGCGGGATTGTAATACACGGCGCTCACGTCGTTAGCGAGGGCCACGAAGGCCTCACCCATGCCCACCGCGCGCGCGCCAATGCCGATTTTCAAAAACTGCATGCCCGTGGTGCCGACTTTCCCGCGCCCAGCCAGGTCGCGGCGATCGGTATTCTGCGCGAACAGCAGCAGTGGCGTAAGCACCGCGGCGAACAAAATTGTTTTGTTTCTGGTCTTCATGGCAAACTCCCAATTTGAATTGTCATTCAGGAGGAATCCCTTTAAGCACTCGGCAAGAGCTCCAGCCGTTAAAAAGATTCCTTTTGAACGACAAAGAGACGAGCGTTGTGATTTCAGTACGCAATCGTGAACTTGCCCACATACTTTCCTTGCGCCGATTCCACGGCGAAGAGATAAATGCCGCTGGCAATCGCCTGCAAGTTGCGCGAGATCATATTCCACGACTCGCGGTTTTTGATCGCGCTGCGTGCGGGGTAATCGTGCTCGAGCAACGCGACCAAATCGCCGGCAATCGTGTAAATTCGAATCGTACATTTCTCCGGAAGATTGGTGAAATCAATGCGGCGATCGGTATCGTTCCGGCCGCGTTCCCAGCCTTGTTCGAAATAGTTTTCGTTGATGCGATACGGATTCGGCACGACCAGGACTTCTTGAATCGGCTCGCTTGCAGCCGGCCCAATGGAAGGCGCAACGCGTTTAAGATTGATGATCGGGCTGCTTTCCAACGGCTCAAGCCCGGTGGGCGCAAACCCGCTATCGTAAGCCGTGACGGCATAATACAAAAACTCGCCGTTCGTCAAGCCTTTGTCCACGTATGTGTACCACACCGTGGTGTCGCCGTTGTCGATCTTCATTTCAGGATTCAAAGCTGCAAAGCCGAAGTTGTAGCCAAAATCGTCAACCTTGTCGTATTCGCCCAACATCTCCATTTCATTCAACACACCGCTGCGACTGCGATACACGCGGTAGCCTTGAAAATCTTGTATGCGGCTGAATTTGTCCAGCGTGCTCTCCGGGGAATTATCCCAGCGAATCGTGACCTGCTTGTCCGCGGGCGTGATTTCCATGTTCGGCGCGGGCGGCGGCGGCGGTCCTTCAAAATCGGGCTTGCCGTCCGCGGGCGGGTTGTCATAAACGTCGCGCGCCCAGCGCGCGTTGATGCCCAAATCATCGAACTCGCTTTTATCGCCCTCGGGTTGCCCGCCGATATAAGCGAGGGTCAATTTCAATGTGCTATCTGGCGGCACGTCGAACGGCCCGAAGGAAAGAAAATATCGTGTGTCCATGCCCGCGG
>JABWAN010000386.1 GCA_013361015.1 Candidatus Zhuqueibacterota bacterium
TGAGATTCTTGTTCAAAAACGCCAGCTCGCGCACGCGTTCCGTGAGGATGTCAAAGTTGAATTTCGTCTTTCCGAAAATCTCAGCGTCCGGGAAAAAAGTAACTTTCGTGCCCGTGCCTTTTCTCTTGCCGATGATTTTGACACCCGTAACCGGCGCGCCGCGTTCGTATTTCTGCGAATAAAGATTACCGTCGCGTGCGACATGTACTTCCAGCCATTCTGAAAGTGCATTAACGACCGAAACGCCGACGCCGTGCAGACCGCCGGAGACTTTGTAAGATTTTTTGTCGAACTTCCCGCCGGCGTGCAACACGGTCATGACGACTTCGAGCGCGGGTCGTTTCATCTCTTTGTGCATGTCAACCGGAATGCCGCGCCCGTTGTCTTCCACGGTGCAACTGCCATCGGCGTTGATGCGCACTTCAATCGCGTCACAATGCCCGGCCAGCGCCTCGTCGATGGAGTTGTCAATGACTTCGTACGCAAGGTGGTGAAAACCTTTTACGGAAGTATCGCCGATGTACATCGCGGGCCGGCGTTGCACGGCTTCCAATCCCTTGAGCACGGTGATGGCTTCCGAAGTATATGCTTCACTGCCATTCGTCGATTTGCTGTCAACTTCTTGCACCGCGGCTTTGCCATCCTGCGGCTTAGCCTTTGCTTCTGCAATGATGTTCTGTGTATCCTTTACCATGGGCTGTTTGTCTTTCTTGGTGTCAATGTCCTGAGAGGTTTTTTCCTTTTTGAGATCGCGCTTTTCTTGCTTTTGCGTCTGCGGCGGCAGGACAGTTTTGCCGTTGCGATCTTTCTCTTTGGCTTTGTTCGTCGTTTTCAACGTTTTCTTGGCAGTCTTCGATGCCATCGCTTCACCTCACACGAACATGATATCGTGTATAATGTTTTGACCGATTTTCCTGTTCAACTTTGCTATAATATCCGCCTTTAAAAAGTACAACTCGTTGCGCCATGTGCTATTGGAAACTTCGACGTACAATCTGCCGTCACGGACTTCGCGTGCTTGCGTCACTTGCGCCACCGTCTCACCCACGATTTCCGGCCAGGCTTCCACGGCTTGGAATTCTTTGAACTTTTGCGTCAAGCCGTACTGCTGCAGCAAGTCCTGCAAAACATTTCCGAGTGCTCTGGCCATACTAGTTCCGCATCATGGGTGCAAGCGTGCCGGCGAGCACGCGATAGCTTTCAAACGGCTGCAGAAAACCTTTCGAAATATCGCTTGTGGAGGTTATCAAAAGCTGCCCACTGCCATGAAAGTAATCCAGCGTGCTACGCAAGCGCTTGCCGTCCAATTCCGAGGCGAGGTCATCCAAAAGAATGATCGGCGCAGTGCCCGTATGCGTTTTCAAATACCACGTTTCGGCGAGTTTTAATGCCACTAGCGCGCTTTTTTGCTCGCCGCGAGAGCCAAACTTGCGCAGGTCTTTGCCGTCAATTTCAAAAACAAAGTCGTCATAATGCGGTCCCACTTGCGTACGTTTGCGCCGCTCTTCGTGCACGCGGGCGGATTGTAAAAGGTGCAAAAAACCTTCAGTCGTAATCTCTTCAGATTGGAATTGCGTGCGATAGGCGAAATGAAAAGGCAGGGGCGAGCCGGAAATGTGTTGATAGGATTGCAATAACGTGTGTTCGTACTCCTTAACAAACGTGCGTCGCGCCATCATGACACGGCTACCATAATGTGCCAGCGCCTGACTCCACACTACGAAATCATTTCCGGAAGTGCCTTCCGGTTGGGCCAAAAGGGCATTCCGCTGGCGCAAGACGCGGGTGTATTCGACCAGATTCGCCAAGTAGGCTGGGGAGCTTTGACAGAGCAGGACATCAACGAAGCGTCGCCGCTCCGCCGGCGGGCCGCTGGTAATTTTATGGCATTCGGGAGAAAAATGTACGATCGGAAATTTGCCCACCCACGAAGTACTTTGCATGCGCTTTCGATCCAAACTGGCCTCTTTCCCCTGCTTCGTATCATAGCAAATCGAAGTCAAATGCCGAATGCTCAATTCATCGATGAACTCGCCCGTTAGCTCGTAACGCTCGCTGCCCAGCCGCAGCAATTCGCGATCATGCCCCGCGCGAAAGCTGCGCGTTAAACCTAAAACATGAACCGCCTCTAAGAGATTACTTTTGCCCTGGGCGTTGTCTCCCACAAAAAAATTGCAACTTTCTGATAGGCTCAAGTCAAGCGCAGCGTAGTTGCGAAAATTTCGAAGGCTAATCCTTCGCAGAACCATTGCCGGCGTTATTCATTAAGGCGAATCGGCATCAGGAGCATCATATAGTGCAGGCCTTCGGGCTGCGGCAGGGGTTCGATGATGGCCGCGCTGCCAGCGTCCCGTAATTTAAATAAAGCTTGCTCGGTGTCCACATGCCGCAAAATTTCGAGAATATAATTGGCGTTGTATCCGATATCGAGCGTATCGCCGGCATAGTCAACCGGAATCGTTTCGCGCGAATTGCCGCCGCTTTCCAGATCTTCCGCCAGCAGGGTCAAGTTGTTCGGCGCTAGCTGCCAACGTACCTGATGGGTATGTTGATTGGCGAAGATGCTCGAGCGACGCACGGTGGCACTCAAGAGATCGCGCTCCACTTGCATCGTCAAGTTGTTGTCCGAAGGAATCACCCGCTCGTACGAGGGATAGTGCCCGTTGATCACTTTGGAATAAATCGTCGTGGCGCCGAGCATGAACGTAATATGATCACGGCTGATCGCAATCTCCATTTGTTCGACTTGATCGATATTGCGACTCAACAATTGCAGCGCTTTCACCGGCATGATGACCTGTACCGGCTCATGATTATATGAAAAACTCACGTCCTGCACTTTGGCCAAACGATGGCCGTCGGTCGCCACCATGCGCAGCTCGTTCGAACGCAAATCCAGGAGCACGCCCATCAACGTCGTACGCAATTCGTCCGTGCTCACCGCAAATACGGTTTTCTCGACGAGTTTGATAAAACCCGAGGCCGAATAAGCAAATTGCCGTTCATGCTCCTCGGCGGCGATGTGCGGATACTCGTCACTGTTTTCACCGCTGATTTTGTACTGGCCTTTTTCCGTGCTGATCGTCAACCGGTTGGCGGAGTCACATTCGAACCGCAACGGCATGTCGGGGAGCTCCCGAATAAGATCGAAAAGTTTCTTCGCCGGAAAAGCCGCCTTGCCATTCTCTTCGCCGAGCACGTCCAGAGCCGTAAGGATCGAAACTTCCAAATCGGTGCCGGTTAACCGCAAAGAGTTTTGACTGAGCTCAAAAAGAATATTGGTGAGAACCGGAATGGTGGTTTTGGTGGGGACCACCGGAATCATGCGTTGCAGGCTGTTGTAAAGCGCTTGTTTGCTGACGTTGAATTTCATGGGAAACTCATGAGTGATATGAACATCTTATTTTAAACATAAGTATTATACTAAAGAGATTCAAGAAGATTTTCATAGTAGGGGGTGTGGATATGTGGATAACTGGATGATGCCCCCAAAATTTTATTGTGTTCTTTGAATTTTGATGACGTTTTTTTCATTGTCACAGAAGCGGCACATGTGAGTTGGCTGTGAATAAGATGTTGATAGCTTCCTCTACGGCTCTTTTTAAAGTCCTTGCGCTGAATTACCCACATTCAATTCACAGCAATTCACAACTTATCCACGGTTAGACTAACTCAAGTTTTTGTTTGATCACATCAAGCTCTGATTTGATTTGTTCATCCGAAACCAGGAGTTGCTCGACGGATTCGATCGCATGAATCACCGTTGTGTGATCACGCCCGCCAAAATGCAAGCCGATGGTCTTCAGCGAATGCTTGGTCATGCGTTTGGCGAGAAACATGGCAATTTGCCGGGCGAGCGCAATTTCCTTTTTGCGGGTTTTGGCGCGAATCATGTCCTCCGGAAAGCCATAAAAATCGCACACACTCTTTTGAATATCCTCGATGGTGAGATTGCGGTGTTTTTGGATGAACATGTCTTTGAGAACGTGTCGCGCCACGGCGAGTGTGATATCGAGTTTGGCCATGGAAGCGTGCGCGAGCAAACGTATCAGGCAGCCTTCCAATTCACGAATATTGCTGGTAATGTTGTGCGCGATAAGCTGGATAACCTCGCTGGAAAGTTGAATACCGTTTTCTTCCGCTTTCTTTTGCAGGATGGCGATGCGAGTTTCAAGATCGGGGGGCTGAATGTCGACGACCAAGCCCCATTGAAAACGCGAAAGCAAACGTTCCTCAATACCATTGATCTCTTTGGGCGGGCGATCGGAAGTTAACACGATCTGTTTGCCCTTTTGATAGAGCGTGTTGAAGGTGTGGAAAAACTCCTCCTGCGTTCTTTCCTTGTTGGTGAAGAACTGAATGTCATCAACTAATAGTAGGTCGACGTTGCGATAGTTCGAGCTGAATTCCGTCGTGCGATTGTTTTGAATCGAAGTGATGAATTCGTTTGTAAAACGTTCACTCGAAACATACAAGGCCCGTCGCACCGATTGCCGGCTTAAAGAAAAGTTTCCGATGGCTTGCGCCAGGTGGGTTTTGCCGAGACCGACACCGCCATAAATCACCAAGGGATTGAATGAAGTTTTGCCGGGAGCATCAGCAGCCGCTTGCGAGGCGGCTTTGGCAAATTGATTACATCCACCTTCAATGAAATTTTCAAAAATATAGTGGGGATTGAGTTGGCTGGCCGGGTCTTGCTTGTATTTTGTGGTTGCGGCGGAAGGTTCTTCTAGGGATTGTGGCGCGACGGAATAGATCACACGATAGTCGTCGCCTAAAACTTGTAGAACGGCTTTATTCACCAAATCACGATAGTGCCCTTCAAGCCACTGAAAAGCAAAACCATTCGGAATATTTACGGTGAGTGTGCGATCTTCCAGGCAATGCCCTTGCGTACCATTGAACCAAGTTTCAAAGGTTTGATCAGTAACATTCTCTTTGATGAGCGAGAGGCACTTGGACCATGTTAGCTCCGCTGTTTGTAGCATAAGAAGGGTTTCCTTGAGATATTCACAATTTATCCACAGGTGAGAGGTTTAGCGAAATTAAGTGCCGTTCATAATTTCAAGAGATACAGCGAAGCCACCTCTGAGGTAAGTGACACACTCAAAGAGTTGTAAATGCTTAGAGTATTTTTCTCAGTGGGGAAACAACAATATTAAAAGTGTATGGATGATCAGGTCAAAAGGATGCTTTACGTTTATCAAAACACGCGTAAGAAAAGTTATCCACATCTTTTCCACCAGCCTACCTTTTTTTAAAGCTGCGGCAATATAGAAATAGGTCTCAGAATGTCAAGAAGAAAGTGCGCAGGCGCCGGAATTTTTCGCTTGACATTCCTCCACAAATCGCTTAATTGATTTGCACGCTTTTCGTGATCCAAGCAAGACCAATACTGTCCCGAATCTTTTGCGATACACTTCAACGCGCCGGCGATTTTGCCGGCTTCTCACCGAATAATAAACAGCATCTCCTGCCAGGACGGCGAAACAGCCATTTGTAATTTTCGTGATGGAGTCTTTGAT
The DNA here is from genome assembly GCA_013361015.1 of Candidatus Zhuqueibacterota bacterium. GTDB lineage: Bacteria > Zhuqueibacterota > Zhuqueibacteria > Zhuqueibacterales > Zhuqueibacteraceae > JABWAN01. The sequence continues at coordinate 5,526 of JABWAN010000386.1, forward strand.
GGCGTACGTTCCAAATTTTACAAACGATATTTTCATCAGCTACGCCCACATCGACAACCAAGCGCTCACGGAAGAGCAACGCGGTTGGATCGATGAATTTCATCATGCCCTTGAATTGCGCTTGCAGGAGCTCTTAGGCGACAAGCCGAAAATTTGGCGGGATCTCAAACTGCAAGGCAATGACATTTTCAGCGAAACGCTTGTCGAGCAATTTTCCAACGCCGCCGTTCTCGTCTCCGTGATGACGCCACGTTACGTGAATTCGACCTGGTGCTTGAAAGAGTTGCAGGAGTTCATTAAAAGCGCAGAGCACAACAAGGGCTTCGTGATCGGCGACAAAGCGCGCGTGTTCAAAGTGCTCAAAACGCTCGTGCCCCGCGATAAACAACCCGACACAGTGCGCGGCATGTTGGGTTACGAGTTTTATGAAGTCGACAAAGCCACGGGCAAACCCAAAGAGTATCGCAAAGATTTCGGACCGCAAG
>JABWAN010000387.1 GCA_013361015.1 Candidatus Zhuqueibacterota bacterium
AAAACGATACGATGGCCGTGGTGCATAGCAGTTGGCTCGATCCCAACAAAGTGCGACGCATGACGTTGGTCGGCAATAAAAAAATGGCGGTTTATGACGACGTCGAGCCGTTGGAGAAAATCAAAATTTATGATAAAGGCGTGGAAGCGCCGACCTATTACGACACGTTCGGCGAGTTTCATTTCAGCTATCGCTACGGCGATACTTACAGCCCTCGCCTCGTGGAGATTGAGCCTTTGAAAGCCGAATGCCAGCACTTCATCGAGTGCATCATAAAACACCAGCAGCCGCGCACCGACGGCTACAACGGCATGGAAGTCGTTCGCGTATTGGAAGCTGCCGATCTCTCTTTGCACAACGGCGGCGCGCGCGTTCCGCTCAAGCCGGTGAATGGCAATGGGCATTCGAAAAATTTTCGTTGAGGATAAAGCAACGCCGATACTCAACGCGGCAAGGCCGCAGCCCAAAGCATACTGGAAGCGGATGGTTCGCAGCAGGTTGAGCAAACCGCTTGTAGCCGCTTGCTTCGCTAAATCCGCTTACAATTTTTCTTTGATAGAATTTTTTAAGAAGGCCACGAACACATGAACCCAGAAATCAAATCGCCGTCTGCTGTGCGCCGTGAAATTCCGTTGGTCGATCTTGTGAGCCAGTATCGCAACCTGCGCGAGGAGTTGCTTCCCGCTTTGGAACACGTGCTGGAGTCCGGCAACTTCATTCTTGGAGATGAAGTCGCGCTGTTTGAAGAAGAATTCGCGCGCTATTGCGGCGTCGAGCATGCCATTGGAGTGGCGAGCGGAACCGAGGCCTTGCACCTCGCATTGCACGCCTTGGGCATCGGGCCCGGCGATGAAGTCATCACCGCGGCCAACACGTTCATCGCCACCGCGTTCGCGATTTCCTACACGGGCGCAATGCCGGTCTTCGTTGACGTGCGGGAAGACGATTTTAATATCGATGTCAACCTGCTCGAACAAGCGCTCACGCCACGCACGAAAGCAATCATTCCGGTTCATCTCTATGGCCAGCCCGCAGACATAGATGCGATCACGCGCTTCGCAAACGCGCACGGCTTGAAAGTTGTCGAAGACGCATGCCAAGCGCACGGAGCACGCTCTAACGACCAGCCCGTCGGCTCTTTCGGTCACGCGGGATGTTTTAGTTTTTATCCCGGCAAAAATTTGGGCGCATATGGCGATGGCGGCGCGATCGTCACGAATGATACAGAGTTGGCCGCGAAGCTTCGCTTGTTGCGGCAATATGGACAATCGGAAAAGTACATTCACGCCATGGTGGGGTACAACAGCCGGCTCGATACGCTGCAAGCCGCAATTCTTCGGACAAAGCTGAAGCATTTGGAGGGGTGGAATGAAAAGCGCCGTGAGGCTGCGGGACTCTATCATGAGTTTCTTGCCGTGAGCAGAGCAGTTCTCCCGCGCGAGCAGCCGAACGCGCGTCACGTTTATCATCTCTACGTCATTCAACATGAACGACGCGACGCTTTGCGCGCCGAGCTGCTCGCCAAAGGCATACAATGCGGCATTCATTATCCCGTGCCTTTACACTTGCAAGCGCCCTATCGCGAGGCGCGCACAATTCCACAAGGCGCGCCGGTCACGACGCGATTGGCGCAACGAATTCTTTCATTGCCAATCTATCCTGAAATCTCGCGCGTGCAAGTCAAACGCATCGCGCAAGCAGTCAAAAACTTGGATTGAGGGATTGGTGGATCAATGGATTGGTGGTAGAAATAGCCCGCATCACTCTAAGAATTCATTGATACCGAAATCCATCACTCCAAAACTCCACCAATCCAATGATCCAATCCTTCCATCACGACGCCCTCAAATACCTGCCCTCCCGTATTTTGCCGGCATTAGTTTCCGTGCTGACAATTCCGGTGTTCACGCGACTATTTGCGCCCGGCGAATACGGCATGTACGTGCTGGTGATGACCACCGTCTTTGTGCTCGGTGCGATCGTGGATTGGCTGGGTATGGCGATCATTCGGTTTTATCCCGCGAGCGAACGTGAAGGCACCGTGCCGCAACTCTTCCGCGGGGTGATCACTGCGCTGATTTGCACAATGGCTCCGCTGCTGTTCATCTGCCTGGCGGCATTGTCGCTTTTGCACGGGCAACTTGAACCCACGCTCCACGGTCTCATGCTGATCGGTGTTTTGTTATTCGCCGTCGGCGCCGCTTCCGAAGTTGCGTTTAATTTTCTGCGTTCGCGCCGCGAGATTGGTTGGTATAGCGTGTTCGCGCTGTGGAAAAGTATTGCCGGGGTATTGCTTGGCGTACTACTCGCCATGGTTTTTGATCTCGGCATCACCGGTTTGTTATGGGGGCACGTCGTCGCAAGCTTAACTATTTTGCCGTTTGTTTGGAAGCTTGCTCTGAAAATTCCCCCCTTGAGAGGGACCGGGGGAGTGTTCCTTGATTTGAGCAAAAATGCCGAAACACCTCCCCGTCCCCCTCAAGGGGGGATGCGTGGGCGAACTAGATTTTTTAGATGTATAAATCTTTTTTCATTCAGCACAATTCGTTCTTCACTACCACTGGCCGTGAGTATGGCAAGATACAGCATGCCATTGGTCGCAGGGAATATCGCGCTGTGGGTTTTGAGCCTTTCGGATCGCTACATCATCGAATACTTTCAAGGCAGCCATGCGGTCGGCGTGTATTCGGTTAGCTATAGTTTAACGGAGAAGACGATTCTTTTTCTCACCGCGCTCTTTCGCACCGCTGCTGCGCCGCTCGAAATGACAACGTGGGAAAAAGAGGGCGGGCAAAAAAGCCGCGCGCTGGTCGAAAGCGTTACGCGCAGTTACCTTTTACTCGCTGTGCCGCTGGTGGTTTTGCTGTGCGTGTTCGCACAACCGATCGTCGCCATGCTCACCACCGCACCATATCATGAAGGTTATCGCCTCGTGCCTTTCGTGGCCGCCGCGGTTTTTCTCAGCGGCCTGGAAGAACGATTCGAGTCCGGCCTGCTCTATCAAAAAAAGACCAATATCATCATGTGGCTCGTTACGGCTGCAGGCTTGGCGAATATCGCGTTGAATCTCTTCTTTGTGCCGCGCTACGGTTTCATGGCCGCGGCGCTCACCACACTGGCTTGTTATGCTGCGTTGTTTCTGACAATCATGCTCATCTCGCTCAAACACTTCACGTGGAAATTTCCGTTGGGGACGCTGGCCCGCAGCGGAGGCGCGGCTTTGCTTGCGGCAGTCATTATCCTCAGCGTTTTCTCATTCTCAAATTCGTTTTCCGCATTCGATTTGTTTTTATCACTGGCATTGGCAGTGACGCTTTATGGCGCCGGCGTGCTGTTGCTCGGTGAAATCAGCGTCGCTGAAATTCGCGGATTGCTGAGCTTGAAACGATGAAGACGCTGCGCAGAAAAATACGCCGCACTTACGAGTGGTCGCGCGACAAGCTCAACGGCGCCGTGGTTTCGGATGAATATTTTTTCGCGAGCGTTGGACCGGCAACCCTCCCCGCACTGCGCGAGCAATTGCGAAACCTCGGTCGTTCGCTTTGGCTGAATGCGCCGCTGCGCGAAACTGAAATCGTCGCTGCCGCAAACGAAATTTGCCAACACATATTTGATCTGCTCGGCTCAGGCAAAGTGAAAGTTCATCACAACCTGCAAGCGCAGGGCTTCGCCGGCCATTGTTATCACATGCCAATTTCAAATGATGCGTTGCAGAAAAAATATCGCAGGCTCGAAAAGCTCATCGAGTGCTCAATAGATTTCCCCCTTGATGGGGGAATTTCTGCTAACGCCTCGCCGCATATCTCGAAGCCGCTAAACTTCGGCTACGAACTTATCGACTGGCTTGTCGATTTCAAATCCGGCTATCGATGGAATGAAAAACTCTGGCATCAACGCGTCCCAACTGGGCATGTGCCTGGAGCCGATATCAAAGTGCCGTGGGAGTTGTCGCGCATGCAACAGCTCTCCGTGTTGGGACAGGCTTATCAATTGACGAACGATTCGAAATATGCGCGTGAGTTCGCGTTTCAAATTCTAGATTGGATCAGTAATAACCCGCAAACCTGCGGCTTAAATTGGGCGCGCGCGATGGAAGTCGCGTTGCGCGCGATGAATTGGATTTTCAGCGCACATTTCTTCATGGCCGCGCCGGAATTGCGCGAATCGTTTTGGAAAGAGCTGCTGAAGAGCTTGTATCAACACGGCGAGTTTATCATGCGCCATCTCGAAATCAGCCGCGACCAAAACGGCAATCGGCTCACCGCAAATCACTATCTCGCCAATATTGCAGGCTTGGTGCTGCTGGGAATTTTATTTCGCGCAACACGCGCCGGCAGCGCGTGGCTGGAATTCGGCGTGCGTGAGCTGCACGCGGAGATGGCGTCACAAGTTTATGCCGACGGCGTGCATTTCGAAGCCTCCACGCACTATCATCAACTGGTCACGGAGCTTTTTCTCTGCGCCACGCTTGCGGCCTCGCGTGAGGGCATGCACTTCGCTCCGGCTTATCTTGATCGCCTCGACAAAATGATCGAGTTCATCCTCCACACCACCAAGCCCGATGGCTCGCGGCCTTTAATCGGCGATAATGATGACGGCGGTTTGGTTGTTTTCAGGGTTTCAAACAATGCCTCCTCAAATTGTCGTTCAGAAGGAATCCTTTTAAGTCGCTTGCACAACGTTCACATGGATTTTGTCTCCCGTGCTGAAAAAGATTCTTCCAGAATGACATGGCGAGGGCACGGACGTCTCGAAAATGAACTTTCCTCCCAAGCCTTTCCCGAAAGCGGCCTCTATGTTCTCCGCCATCACGACGATTACATGATCGTAGACTGTGGGCCGTGCGGGCAGAGCGGCAACGGCGGCCACGCGCACAACGATACATTGAGCTTCGAATTGACTGCGCGCGGCGCCAATTTCATTGTCGATCCCGGCACGTTTACTTACACCGCTAGTGCGGAACTGCGCAACGCATTTCGCAGCACGGCGTTTCACAACACCGTCGTCGTGGATCATGAGGAGATGAATGAATTTCAGAGCCACGCGCTTTTCTGTTTGAAAGAAACACAGCCCCCGCAGGTGCTCAAGTTCGAAACCGCGTCGAGTCATGATTATCTCGAAGCGCAGCACTTTGGCTATTGTCGCTTGCCCGATCCGATTGTGCATCGCCGCCAGATTTTATTCAACAAGACAGAGCACTTTTGGGTGATCAAAGACCTGCTGCTCGGCAATGCAACGCATGAATATTTTTTCCATCTCCACTTTGCGCCGCTTGCCGTGCGCATCATTGCCGATGAGCTTATGGCAGTTGCGGAGAGCAGCGGCGTTGCTCTCGCGGTGTTTCCTTTTGATAAAGAACACGTGCGCATGCGATGTTTGGAAGGCTCGATCGCGTCCCAATACGGCCGCCGTGTTTCCAACACGGTCGTGCAGTACGCCGCCAGCGCGCGCGCGCCCTTTGCTTTCACGACGGTATTCTTTGCATGCAAAGATGAGCAATTCAATCTTGCCTCCGTGCGCACACGAGTGCAGGCGTTCTGTGAGAGCATAAACAAATCAGAGTTATTGCAAACCGAGCAATCGTCTTTCCATTGCTCCAGCACTCCACAACTCCAACACTTCTAAATGAGCCGGGATTGTTGATGGATCTTCTCTTCACCCTCTTCGACGTGCGCCAGCCCTATTGGATGGGCCTGCTTGTCGTCGTCCCTTTGATTTTGCTCATGAGCATTAAGCCCAAGTTCGCGCTCTTCGTGCTCATGCTCGACATTTTTTTGCTCGAATGGCTGCATTCCACTTTCGGTTTGCTACCACGGCCGGTGGTTTGGGTGAAAGACCTCGTCATTTTGGTATTGTTGATCAAAAGCCTTTTTCAAATTTCCGAGCAAAAGAAATGGTTGCGCACGCCGCTCGATCTCGTGGTCGTTCTGCTTTTCATCCTGAGCCTCATCACCACCATCGGCAACGAAATTTCAGCGACAACCTCGCTGCTCGCG
>JABWAN010000388.1 GCA_013361015.1 Candidatus Zhuqueibacterota bacterium
CGTTACGATGAGCCAGGTGGGCGTGCCCATGAGCGCACTCGCACCCACGAGCAGGGCGAAACGCAAGGCGCGGCCCAGCATGCCCGCGAGCGCGAAACGAAGTTTATTGTAGCCCATCGAGATGGCATAAAAGCGGAGCGGTTCGGAAGGCATGGGCAGAAACGAGGTGATGGCGAGCGTGACGAAAGGGTATTTCATGAATCCGGCGAAGAGCCGCGGCGCAATTTTGAGATTTTTGATGTCGAGCACCTGGCCACGACGAATGATGAGTTGATAAATGAAATACTCCAACAGATAGGAAGGCACCGTTGCGCACGCGGCAGTGGCCACGACCGCGCCGGCATGCGCAGATTGTCCGGCGAGTAGAACGAGCACGTTGATCGGTACCGGAAAGAACGCGCTGGCGAGCGCGACCATGACGAACAATATCGGCAGGCCGTGATAGCGCGAAGTGAAAAGGTCGGACTGCGCGACATAGAAGAGGCCGCCCCAAGCCACGAGGATGAGGGTGTAATTGAGCGCTTTGGTTATGCGAGTCATGTGAGCTTTCAATGGAGGTGGTTGCGAGCACGTTGTGTTGCTGATTTTAGCGCGCAAGATACTGATTCCCAGCGTGAAAGTGAAACCTCATTTATAGTCGAAAGTGCGCAGCCGATTGTTCTTCCGCGCATTGCCGAGTTGGCCGTAGATCAAACGTAGTGTGATGGTGTTGCCGGAGAGATCACTGCCGCCGTGCGTGGCGTAGTTCACAAAATTATAGCGGCCTTCGAGGCTGAGGTAGTGTGTGCTGTAGGGTTTGAAGAATTGGCGATAGCCCAGCCCCAAGTTCACGTTGAGTGAGTTGATCGATTTGGCTTTGCGATTTTTGTCGCTCTCGATGGCATCAAATCCGTCCCAGCCGAGGCCGGCGAGCACATCGAACTCGTGGCGATGTTTGCGCCATAGCTCTTTTCCTCCTTCGAATCCGAGGAAGCCGCCGAAATAGTGTTTCGTTTCGACGATTTCTCCCTTCTAGCGCACGGCATAGGGGCGGCTCGTGTTCAGCAAACCAAATTGCGCAACGAGGCCGTATAAAAATCCTTTCCGCTTTATTCCAAATTGCGCTCCGAGCACGGGATGATTGCCCAGTATGTGATTCTCACCCTGCGGAGTCCAATAGCCTGAAAAAAGCGACCAATATCCTTCCGACATCCGCAGAGTGCTTTCGCGCTTGCGCTCGTAGTATTCGCGCAAGCGCGTGTCTTCGAACTCCGGCGCTTGGAGCTTAATGAAAAGGGAATCCACGTTGCCGGCGTAGGCTTCGCAAAAGAATCGCGCAAGCCCAACGGGCTGCTTTTCCAGAAGAAGAGTGCGCGCCACGGTAGTGGTGAAAGCTTCGAACTCTTCGGCGCCTTGAAAAGCGAACAGCGGAACATGGCCGAGCTTGGGGTCGTTTCGGATTTTTTTCACGGCTTGCGTGTAAGACTGCTCGTAAAGCAGGAACTCGATGATATTTTCATCATAAAGCGCTTCGCTGAAGGCATTTTGATGAATGGCAAAGAGTAGTTTAATTTTAAGCATGGCGTGGTTGAGGCCACAGCGTGTTTCCCAATAATTCAAGAGCACTTGCACGGAATCAAACTTTTGCTCGCTGAAGTATTGCGGAATCAGCAGGGCGCAATTGTAATAGATGTCGAAACAATTCGGCGTGCGCCGGACCATCAGCTTGTCGAGTTCGGTTTGCGCTTGCGCGCTGAGTGAGGCGCACCAAGAAAGTAAAATGAGAGTGGCCAGCTTTAATCTGCTCATGAAAATCTCCCGCGTAAAAAAGTTCGCGAATAATAACGATAAAAAGCGGTAATCAAAAAATAATCTTTCGTTACATCGCCGGCTAAACCTTCTAGATCCGGCCTCCGTCTAAAAGAGTGCTGGTGAAAGATGCCGCGGTCGACCCAATTTCAAAGAGTCTTGCCCTCTGGTGCGTGAGCTTGACAACGAGCGCGAAGTGATTCAGCGGCTGCAAGCCGGTGATTTGCGCGCGTATGAAATCGTGTTTCATCATTACGAGCAGCCGCTGCTGGGCTTGGGCCTGCGCATGCTCGGTCGCAAGGAAGAGGCTGAAGACGCACTGCAAATTACGTTCATAAAGTTGCATCGCAGTCTCGGCAAGTTCCAGTTTGGCGCACGCTTCAGCACGTATCTCTTTCGTATTATGTTGAATGTGTGCTTCGATCTATTGCGCAAACGCAAATCGGAGCGCATGCAAGAAATGCCGGAGATCGAATTTGCTTACGCACCCGGCGTCGAGTTGCGCGTGCAATTGGAAGAGGCCATTGGCCAATTGCCGGAACGCATGCGCGCCTGCTTTGTGATGTTCGCACTCGAAGAGATGAAACAGGAAGACATCGCGGCAGTGCTGGACTTGAGCGTGGGCACAGTGAAGGCGCAAATCTTTCACGCCAAACAGAAACTGCGTGCGCTGCTCGCGGAGGCGCCGGCGCATTCTCCCCTTAAGGGTAGTTAGCGGGGTGTTGCTCGGTACCGTCAACTCCGTCAAGCACCAACTGAAAATCTTGAAATGTGTCATGAGGAATTTGAATATCGTGCTCGTCTTTAACGACACCGCTCTGCTCCCTCAAGGGGGGAATTATTTGGTCAAAGGAGATGCAGCATGAGTTGTGATTTCTACCGCCAGCACGAACTCGGCGAAATCGCTGGGGAGACGTTCGCGCAACATGCGCGGCTCTGCGTTGAATGCCAAAGACTGCTTGCGCAGGACGAGCAGCTTTTGCTTTTGACTCGCAGCCTCGCGCAGCCCTCTGCTTCGCCGTTTTTGTGGATGAAAATTGAGAATGCGTTGCGAGCAGAACAACAACGCGAGAGTAGAATGCGGCCGCGCTTCACTTCTACACAAAAGTTGCTGGCATACGCAGTCGCTGCGACTCTCATATTGGCGATCGGACTAGGCGTCTTTTTCAAGTTGAGCATGAAGCCTTCGGAAGATTCCAGATTGCTCGCCGATGCGGCTTTGGAGCGCGTTGAACAAAAGGAAAAGGAATATGAAAGCGCGATTGCAGAATTGGAACGAGTTACGTCGCCGCAGCTCGCGCTTCTGCACACGGATTTGATGTTGCTATATCGCGACCGGCTCGCCACGATTGACACACAAATCGCGCGTTGTCGCGCGGCGCTCGGAGAGAATCCCGGTAATGCGCATTTGCGCCGCTATTTGCTCATGGCGTTGCAGGACAAGAAAGAAACGCTGCAAGAATTGGCAAATCATCGCGCCGGGTGATGATGACGCGCTCTGTAACGGCTTGGCCGTTGCTTTATCAAAAAAAGCACACCGGTGGTTTAAAAAGCACAGACTTTGTCCCACGAAAATGGAACTGCCACGAAAATACACTTCACTTTCGCGGGAGTTCTTCTTCCGTGGGAGAAATATCTTTTCGGTTGCGGCTCGTCCGTCTTGCGGTTTTCAAACTAAACGAGGTTGACAATGAATGCAATTAAACTCTCTTTCTCCCTTTGTTTACTTCTCCTCGCTACAGATTTGCGCGCGGAGCTGTTCGAAGCCACACGCATGAGCGCGAGCCGCACTTACAATGCGCTCATCACCTCGGCGCCGGGCAAGACACTCTTCGTCGAGAAAACGCAGGCGGAGATCGAAGTCGTGGGTGAGGCGTCAAACGAAATCATTGCCGAAACCACGGTTGAAATCAGCGATATCGATCCCAAGGTCAAAGATGAGTTTTTCGAAAAGCTGCGCTTCGTGCTCGAGCCGTATCGCGATGGCTTTCGTTTGCGTTTGGATCTTCCGGAAGAAACACTGCGCTACAAATCGTTCACGGGATTGCAGAGCCTGCTGCGCGAATGGTTCGGCGCAGAATTCCGGCGCGATATCTCCAGCTCCATTAGCCTGCATCTGCGTGTGCCCTCGCAGCAAAATTTGCACATTGAAAATGCGTATGGAGATGTGAAGGTCCGCGCGGTGCAAGGCGAGCTTCGTCTCGAAAACAATTCGGGCGAGATGCTTATTGAAAATTGCGGCGGGCTTTTAAATTTAAACAATAATTATGCGGCAGTAACCGTGCGCGATTTTGCCGGCGCGGTGAATTTGTCCAATGGGAGCGGCGCGGTGCTCGTGTCGAATATCACCGGAGATGCAAAAATCGAGAGCAGTTATAAATCCGTCAATTTTGAAAATATTGGCGGAGCGTTGACGATTGAGGCAGAGAGCAGCGAGGTGCTTGGCAAGCATGTGCGCGGCGATTGCGCGATTTCGACTTCCTACAAATTCGCCGAGGTTGCAGACATCGGCGGCCGTTTGACGCTCAATGCCCCGAGCAGCACGGTCACCGTGTCAAATGTGCGTAAGAACGTGCTGATTGAATCCAACTACAAACCGATTCGCGTCGATAGCGTAGGCGGTGCGCTGACGATTCGCGGCGAGTCTAGTCCGGTGGAAGCCAGGGTCATTGCGCAAGAAGCTGACATCATTACTTCATATCACAGCGTGCGCGTTGAGCAAGTCGGCGGCAGCCTGCGTCTCGACGGCAATTCGTGCGAGGTGACGGTCAATGACGTTAAGAAAGATGCCGCGATTCTCGCTTCATACAAAGACATTCGCGTGAGCAAGGTGGGTGGCAATTTGGATATCGATGGCAACTCGTCGAACGTGTTCGTGCGCGAGGTGGGCGGCAACCTCGATATTCTCACTTCCTACAAAGCCATCGAAGTGGAGCAAGTCGGCGGCAGCCTCAAAGTGAACGGTGAATCAAGCAGCGTGACCGCGAGAAATGTCCGCGGCGATATCGATGTCACTAATTCTCACAAGTACGTGATCGTGCAAGGCTCCTCCGGTTCGCTTTATGTGCGCGGCGATAACAGCCCGATTGAAGTTTCTCGCATCGCGAAATTGCCCGCGGGCAGCCGCATTGATTTGCTCACTTCATATAAAGCCGTGGTGCTGACGCTTCCGGCTTCTGCAGAAGTGCGCGGGTCATTATACTCGCAGTACGGCGCGATCCGTTCGGATTTTCCGGTGATATTGGAGGAGCAAGACAAGCAGAATGCGCGTCTCGAGGTCGGGAGCGGAGACATTGCATTGCGTGTGGAAACGAGCGGGGATATTGTTTTGCGGAAGGAGTGAGAGACTGAACGATGATGAGCGCATTCGCCCCATTGCCGTCATTCTATCTCAAAACAAGCTGTGTTTCGAGCACTAGCAAAGATTCTTCTGGAATGACAAGGATTATCTGAGGTAACCTCACAAAGGCCCATTCGAAAGAAAATCCCGGTCGCGAATGAAAATGTGCGTACGGCCCGACTGCATCATGCGCATCAACTTCTGACGCAACCAGTTTCTGACGAGGTGACGCACGCCGGGCAGCAATAAAAGCAATCCGGAGAGGTCGGATAGAAAACCGGGCGTCACCAACATCACGCCGGCAATAAGTATCAACAGCCCGTCCAGCATTTCCGCGGCGGGAATTCTACCTTCGTGTAATTCTTCTTGAATGCGCATGAGCACGCGCAAACCTTGCCACCGCGCGAGCGCAGCGCCGACCATGCCTGTTAGAATGATGATAGCCAGGGTCGACCAAAAACCGACGCGCTTGCCAAGCTGAATGAGGATAGCCATCTCCAGCAGCGGCACGCCGATGAATAATACAAGCAGCCAGAAACGCATGAGCCACCGTGGTTCACATGAGTTGCAAAGAGGCTTTCAAATCCGCGCGAGCACTTGGTAAACTTGAATCTTGTCCTTTTTTCCTTTCACGAACAATGGCTCGAATTCTTTGGTGCTGACGACGTCCTTAGTTTTCTCGTAAACCGACTCACTGATGAGAATGGCGTTCGGATAATCGCGCGTGATCATCTCGATGCGCTTGCCGGTGTTGACCGTATCGCCGGTAAAATGATATTCGATGCGCGCTTCGGATCCGACGTTGCCCGCGACCACTTCGCCGGCGTTCACGCCGATACCCACCATGATTTCTCGCCCGAT
>JABWAN010000389.1 GCA_013361015.1 Candidatus Zhuqueibacterota bacterium
TTTGAAAAAATAACAGTTCAAATAAGTTGTTCCAAGCGCGTCGGGGCGGACTTCTCTCCCGCCCTTCACAAAACCGGATATGCGTGTCCGCATCCGGCGGTTCACCCCACAGGGTAATACCCGACCAATTTTAGCCGGTCAGATACCAAAGAATCAACGGAGTGAATCTCAAGTTGTGTCGTCCCGAATAAGTCGGGACGCGAGAGTTCCCACCCGCCTTTGCCGCTCACACCCCGCGCATGTTCGGTGGCCAAATGTATTTGTGCAATTGCACTTGAAAACGCGCCTTGACGCCGTCCGCCAACATCCATTCGGCCAGCTCGCGGTAATTCATCTCATTAAAAACCGGCGAAAACAAAAGCGCAAAACGTTCGTCAAGCCGATGCCGGCGAATGGTTGCCAGCGCCCAGTCATAATCGCGGCGGTTTTTGATGACGAATTTGATTTGATCGTGCGGCTGTAAGATCTCGAGATTCGGCCAGTAGTTTCTCTCCACCTCGCCGCTGCCCGGGCATTTGAGATCCATAATCTTGATCACGCGCGGGTTGAGTTGCGACAAATCCAAGCTGCCACCGGTTTCCAGCAAAACGGTGTAGCCCAGGCCGAGCAGCCGCTCGCTCAAAGCATAGATCTCTTTCTGCAGCAACGGCTCTCCGCCGGTCAACTCGACCACATTGCAGCCGAAGCTTTCCACCTTTGCAGCAATCTCCTCGAGCGTCATTTCGACGCCGCCATAGAATGAATACTCCGTATCGCACCACGTGCAACGCAAGTTGCAGCCGGTGGTGCGAATGAAAACGCAAGGCAAGCCGCTAAATGTCGATTCGCCTTGGATTGAATAAAAGATTTCGGTAATGCGCATGCCTGTCGTTCCTTTTGATTTTTCCGCTGCAAATATATGGCATCCGAAAACCCTATGCAACGTCGGAACTTTCTGTTGCACTTTCGGTTGAACTTGCGTGCTCTCGATTATCAAACGAGTCCTTACACTTTTGATCGTGTCGGAGGTTGTATGCGCGCCTTGAAGGCTGGTGCCTTGTGTTGCCCATTTTTTTATTTCTTGTCCATGCCGTCGCTTTCGGCGCAAGGCGTTCACCGGCCCAACACTGCCCCATCTCAAGCGCAACATTCTTTTGAGAACACAGAAACTGGGCGAAAATTTTATGAAAATTTCTACGATGGCCTGCGCATGAGCCTGCGGCCCGCCGATCTCACTTTGCTCACCACTAGCATTATCCTTGAACAACAAGACAAGTGGCAGGGCCTGTCGTTGCCGCCAACCGGACTCGATCTCTCGCTATCGTCTCAATTGGCGTCTTCAAATCACAAACAATGTTTCGGCTCAATCAGTCCAAAGTATTATCCCCGCATGGCTGCGACCTATCGCCTCGCGGGAGTGTTGCTCCTCGATGCATTCGGCGGCCAGGATTATTCGCCTTCCACTTACTTCAAACTCTTCCGCTTTCACCAAGCGCTGCTCTACAACACGGTCTTCACGCATTTAGCCAAACGCAATCTCAGTCGTGCGCGCCCCGATGGTTCCGATGAGCAATCATTTTTCTCGGGGCACACTTCCACCGTGTTCGCGACTTCGACTTTTCTCTATCTCGAATTGCGTGATTATTTCAGCAACGCCGCGGCCACGGGCAAATTACCACTCTTGTCCGAGCAACAATGGCGGTTGTTATCAGCTACCGCATTGTTTGGCTGGGCCTCTTACGTCGGCTATGCGCGCGTACATGACCGCAAACACTATCCCACCGACGTCATCAGTGGCGCGCTTTCCGGGGCCCTGATCAGCTATTTCGTGTATCCGCACCAACGGCGCTCGCCTTATTCTCATTCCTCCAAGTGGCAATTCCATGCCGGCTTTGATCCGATGGGCGCGCAGATGAGCATCAGCTTCTAGCCCTCGCGCCACGCCGCCGGCGAGGGGACTTTTCTATAGGCAGGAAGAGAATTCCGCAGCATGACTGCAAACTCGCTATCCCAATTTTGCATTGAATAATGTTCCACCCGTAAGAAGATGCACGGGTCTTGGATTCCAATCATAGCACGAACCGCCCTCCTCTCATGTCCAACGCCAAAATTCTTCTCGTCGATGACGAGCCCAATATCAGGCGCTCGCTGGAAATGATTCTGCGCTCGGCCGGATATGCGAGCGAGGAAGCCGCTTCCGCGCACGAAGCCGAGCAAAAGCTCGCCGGCCAGCATTTCGATCTCATGCTGCTCGACATCGTGATGCCGGAGCTGGACGGTCTCGAATTTCTCAAACGCACGCGCGAGTTGCCGGCGCGCCCGATCGTCATCATGGTCTCCGGCAACGCAACCATTGAGAATGCCGTGGCCGCCACGCGCGAGGGCGCATACGATTTCATCGAAAAGCCCATCACCAAAGACAAACTGCTGCTCACGATTAAAAACGCGCTCGCACAAAAGCGGCTTGCCGAAGAAAATGTCCGGCTGCGGCGCGAGATTACCAGCCGCTTTGAAATGATCGGCGGAAGCGCGGGGCTTGCAAAAATTCACGAACAGATTAACCGGGTTGCGCCGGCAAATACACGCGTGCTCATTCTCGGGGAAAGCGGCACGGGCAAAGAACTGGTCGCGCGCGCAATTCATGAAGCCAGCGAACGCGCGAAACAGCCTTTCGTCAAAGTAAACTGCGCGGCAATTCCGGAAGATTTGATTGAAAGCGAATTGTTCGGCCACGAGAAGGGGGCGTTCACGGGTGCAACTGCAACGCGCGAAGGCAAATTCCAGCAGGCGCATCACGGCACTTTGTTTTTGGATGAAGTCGGCGACATGAGTTTGAAAGCGCAAGCGAAGGTATTGCGCGTTTTGCAGGAAGGGGAGTTCGAGCGCGTGGGCGGCAGCCAAACTTTTCGCGTGGACGTACGCGTGCTCGCCGCCACCAATAAGAATCTTGAAGCAGAAGCACAGGCTGGAAAGTTCCGCGAAGACTTATTGTTTCGTTTGAACGTCGTGCCGATTTACTTGCCGCCGCTGCGCGAGCGCAAAGAAGACGTTATCACGCTGATTCAACATTTCACCGCGCACTATTGCAAAGAAAACGGCTTCCGCCTCAAAACTTTCGCGCCTGAAGCTTTGGCGCGTTTGCGCGAGTATTCCTGGCCCGGCAATGTGCGCGAGTTGCGCAACACCGTCGAACGCATGGTGATTATGACGCCTGGCGACCACATTGCAGCGAGCGATCTGCCATTGTCGCTGCAAACACCGGTGGCGAGCAAGCTCGGCGCTTTCCAACCCGGCGTGACGCTGCGCGACATTCGCGATCGCATCGAGCGCGAATACATTCAATCATGCCTTGCTGCGACCGCTGGCAACATGTCGCAAGCCGCGGAGTTGCTCGGCATCGAGCGCAGCAATCTTTATAAGAAAATGAAAGCGCTGGGGATTGCAGAGAAGTAGCTGCAGCTCAAAAGGAGGTTGCGACGGGTACTCATAGAAGCTGCCAAGCTTCGATCGCCAAAAAGAAAAGCCCAATGGAGATTTCATCCACTGGGCTTTTTTCAATCTGGGAGAAAATTTTTTGCAGGTTTAATCAATACCCAAAGGTATACACCTGGCGAATGGTCGTCTTGCCTTTGTCGGGCGCGACGGCGCCGAAGTCATCCCAACGCAGAATGCGGCTGATCACACATTTTTCCACACGCGGGTTATTGAGCGTGGATGAAATAATCGTGGCGCTTTCGACCGTGCCTTGCGGGGTGATCACGAAGCGCACGACGATTTTGCCCTTCAATTCGGGCGTGCGGCGCACCTCGCTTTGATAACACGATTGAATCGCGGCCGTATGCCGCGCAACAATCTCCGCCACGGCATCTTGCGAACGCCCGCCGCCGCCGCTGCCCTCTTCCACTTCGATCAGCGGTTCGCTTTCTTGAAATTCGATATTGCCCGAACGCGCGACACCTTTGGATTTGCCTTCGCCCAAGCCTTCGACCATCGTATCGATATTGCCGCCGCCGGTTTCACGGCCGCCGCGCACACCGCGCAAACCACCGCCGCTACTCGTGCCCGCGCCGATTTCGCCCTGCAACTGTTCGCGGCCGCCGCCACTTCCTGCACGCGCGAGGCCGGCAGAGAGCGCCTTGTCCATATCGGAAGCGACATTGCCCTCGCCTAAAATATCTTCGACGCCTTCGCCACTCGCCATTTCACTACTGCTCGAGAGCAATCCCAAAATTCCGGCGCGGCCTACGTCAACTTTGCCGCGCGTGGGCGTTCCGCCCAAACGGCCCGGACCGGCCGGACCAGCTTGCTCACCACCGGTGTTACGTCCGCCTCCGGCACGGCCGGCACTTTTCCCGGAAGAAGTGGCGCCGCCCGCAGAAGCTTTTCCACGCACGGTTGGCTCGTCACCGGCCCTCGGCTCAGTTTTTTCAACCGGCGCGGGTTCGCTCGGAGTTTCAGATTTCTCCAAAATCAAACGAGCAAAACGATCCTGCACGGCTTCGGCATGCTTCTCCGGCTCACGTACGATGGGATTGTTCAGCAGATAAACGACCATCAGGAGATTGGCGAGCAGGCTGCTCATGAGTATGCCGGCAAAGCGGCGATCGAGGGTTTCCCAGAAACTGCCTTCAAATTGTTTTGGAAAACGTTCGATATGAATCGGCGCCGTGTCCGCTTTGTAGCTTTCCAACCACGGGTTGGCGCCGGTCGAGATGTGATTTTGAGGCATGGGAGGAATCATCTCACACTATCGTTCTGTTTTCGTCCATAAACATCAGTTTGCAATCGCAGCGCGGCAGTGCAACTTCTCGCGCCGGATCGGTTCAGCCGCTTCTGATGCAAGCTAAAGAGTCCCCGCTATCATTCGGGGCGGTAAACTGCCAACCGCATGTTGGGATACCCGCCCACACCGCAAGTGCGCATCACCTTCACCAACTCGTAATACGTCAAATCCTTGTCGCCTTGAATAACGACCTTGCCGGAAAACTTCACACCGTAATCGGTTTCCATTTTCTTGGCTTGCGAGCTGTAGAACAACAAACGTTCTTTGAGCGGCTTGATGATGCCGTTTTCTACCACGGTGGCATTGTTCGAAGTGACATCGTCCATAATGACCACTTTCTCGTTGTTAACGAGAATCATGTTTCTGGAGACCACGACGTCCAATCCCACTTCCGGCGGCTGCTCGACGCTGGAATTGGGCAGGGTCAAATACTGCGAAGGCGAGATGAGCTGGCCGTCAGTCGAATACATCTGCAGCAAGAAAATCAACAAGACCGTAAAGGTGTCGAGCATCGAAGTCAAATTCAAAGTGGCTTCGGGCATCGCGGTTTTGTGCTTCTTGATTCGGGAAGGTATGAAAGCCATATGCGTTCAGAAATAAGTTTGACCGGTTAAATGACGCACGCTGCGGGCGCGTGTGCCCATGAACACTTTATAGAATTCCCGCGCTCAAAGCGACGTTCGGAAACAGGGTCACATTTTTCCCGTCCACGCGAATGCGGCGCGCCGCGTCCATCGCGCTGACCAAGATTTGATAGCTGATTTTGGGTTCAGCCTGAATCACGATCGCGTCCGGGTCGGCAAAATTACTGCCGACTCTGCTCTTGATCTCATACAGCTTCTGCGACAGACCGGACATATCGTATTCGCCGTTGCCGTTGACGGGGATGGTCGGACCGCCATTCGCCATTTCCTCGGGCGCCGTTATGGCACTGGCAACGTAAAAGCCTTTGTCGGTGATCGTCACCACCAAATCCAAGTGCCGCTCGTTCTCTTTGGGCAAACCGGAAGCGCTTTGCGCCACACCTGCGGCGCCCGCGGCCGGCGGCAGATTCAGCTCGATCACGCCGATCTTTGCAAACTGCGCATTGGCGAGCAGCAGAGGGATCAACACCGTCATCACGTCGAGCAAGGGGTTGAGGTTCAACTCCGTGTTCGGTTCCTTGCGATGACGGCGCAGAGAAGGTCTGAAAGCCATGCTTACTTATTCCTGGTT
>JABWAN010000390.1 GCA_013361015.1 Candidatus Zhuqueibacterota bacterium
ACTAAACGCTTTTCCGATAGCTCGAGTGTCAATTTGCGCTATCTCGTTGACGTGATCAGTGCGGCTTCCATGCGCAGCTATTTTGCCGTGGATGGCGTCACCTCCGCGACGACCAAAGCCGAGGGCGGCGGCGATAACCATCCCGATGAAGTGCGGCAAGAGGCTGCGATTGGTTTCAACGAATTGCTGCAGGGCGGCTTGCTCAAAGGCGGAAGTTTCTCATTGAACGCACTCTATAGCCGCGAGCATGACTATTCCTCATTCACGTTGGCCGGCTCATTCTCGTATTTGCTCGCGAAGAAGAACACCACGCTGCAGCTCGGCATGGTGCGCAGTTGGGACCGCAGCTTCCCGCAAATCCGAACTTGGACGCGACGCAAGGAAGTGTATACGCCCAGCTTCACTCTCACCCAAGTTTTGACGCCCAAGCTGATCGCGCAGCTTTTGTTCTCTTACAACCGCACCAGCGGATATATCGGAGATCCCTATCAAGTCGTGCAGGTTATCGACGGTGGGCAAGTGCGCAATTTCGAAACGAACGTACCGGACGAGCGCGTGCGCAAAGCAGTCGGCGGCCGTTTGAACTACAAACTCGGACAGAAGTCCGCGCTCAATTTTGCGGTGCGCTATTATTGGGACTCATGGGACGTGAATTCTTTCACGACTTCGTTGCTTTTGCAGAGGCATCTCAGCAAAGCGGCAACGCTTGGGCTGGGCTACAGGAATTACCTTCAGAAACGCGCGTACTTTTTCAGGCCGCAATACGCTGCGCCGGAATTGTATATGACCGTTGATACCAAGCTCGACAAAGGCTATTCGAATGATTATGAAATCAAGCTGACGCTAAACGGCGGGCACTACCGTTTGCCCGTGCTCTCGAATCCAAACGTGCAGCTCAACGTGCTGATGAATCTTTATCATCGCCACTCCGAAACGCCCGATTGGCATAGTCGCTATCAAGACCTCTTCGCGTATATTTTCAGTTTCGGTGCGCGGTATCGTTTTTGATCCAAGCGCATGCAGAATCTTAACCAGTACACGCAAACATTCCACCCGAGGATGAAACATCATGAATAGACGAAGCTTTCTCAAGCACGGTTCGTTGCTGGCTTCCAGCCTGGCAACAACGCGACGGTTCGCGCATGCACCGGAAGCGCGCGCACGCGAACAATTCAGTCTCCACGTGCTCACCGATGCTTCCGACCGCGCCATTGCGGCAATGGAGGAATTGATCAAAACTTCCTTTGCGAACAGCACGCGTGTCAAGTTTGCTGAATACCAGCTTGCGGGCCGGCATCTCGGCGATTTGGTGGTGATCAAAAATCAAAGCGTCGTGGACTATCGACAAGCGCACGACGCATTCGCTTTGCAGGCACGTGCTCTCGCGAAGAATTTGCAACTGCCGCGCGTCATGGAAAATCCCGTGCTCGTGAAATTCTACACCGACACACAATCCACCCAAGCGCAAAACGCGCTCGTCTTCGTCAATAACGTGCTGGTGCAGCAGTTGCCTTTTGGCGCGCAAGCTGAGACGCACGAGATTACGGGCTTGCGCGGACGCATGGCAATTGCGCTGAGAAACGGCAGCGTCAAAGTCGCGGGCACTTCGTGCCGTCACAAAACCTGTATGAAAATGGGTGCGATCAATGCGCCCGGCCAGCATTTGATTTGTATTCCGAACGCGGTGCGTATTGCAATCGAGGGGCAAAATGAAAACGGGCTTGATGGCGTTACCTTCTAGAAAGCGAACGCATGCTCTCATTTCCCCCGTGAGGGAGGTGGTCTCGAAAACGTTGCGATTCTTCACAGCGTGTTTGGCAAATGTTGTGAAGCACACCCCCCTGGCCTCCCTCAAAGGGGGAATTCTTTTCGCGATTGCACTTTGTTTAATCATGCTCTCGTCTTCCGCGACGTTTTCGCAAATCTCCGGCGAGCGTTTGTTCGAAGTCACTGCTTCAAAACATCTCTTCGGGGCTTCGGTCGACATACTCGCCTATCATCCCGAGGTGCAAAGCTGCAAGCTGGCCTTCTATCACGCTTTCAAAGAGATGGAGCGCATCGAACGCTTACTCAGTTCACAACTTTCGACGAGCGAAATCGCGCGAGTGAATCGCAACGCCGGCCGCGAGCCGGTCAAAGTGAGTTACGAAACTTTCGCACTGCTCAAGCGCGCCGTGCGTTTCGCGCAAAGAAGCGAGGGCGCCTTTGATGTGAGCATCGGCCCAATCTCAGAGTTGTGGGGTTTCAGCAGCGAACGCGAGGTCGTCGTGCCCGCCGCGGATAGCATCAAAGCGCTGCTGTGGCTGGTGGATTATCGCAAGCTGCGTTTGAACGCGAAAGACACCACCGTGGCTTTTACCGCGCCCGGCATGCGCCTCGATCTCGGCGGCGCCGGCGCGGGCTATGCGGTCGATCGCGCTGTGGCGTTGCTCAAAGCAAAAGGCTTGAAAAATTTTCTGATCAATGCCAGCGGGGATATTTATGCTTTCGGCCGCAAAGCGAATCAAGAAAAATGGCGCGTGGGCGTGCAGCATCCGCGCAACGCGGAGGCGCTGTTGGCAAAGGTCGCATTGACGGATCACGCCATTGCAACAAGCGGCGATTACGAGAGGTGCATTCTAGTTGAGGGCAAGCGCTATCATCACATCTTCGATCCCCTCACGGGCTATCCTGCCGAGGGCTCCGCGAGCGTGACCGTCGTGGCGCCTACTTCTGAAGAAGCGGATATGTGGTCGACGTACGTCTTCATTATCGGCTACTTGAAATTCCGGCAGCAGAAAAATCATCCTCACATCAAAGCGTTGGTGATGGCTAGTGACGGCAAGGTAGAATATGATGCAGAGTTGCGGAGAGATTTCGAGTTGGAGTTATTGACGCAAGGGAGCAACGGCGAATAAGGAGTCTTCCGCTCAATCGTTGCTTTCAAGCGCCGAGATGAGATTGCTGAGAAAAGACAGAAAGAGGTTTATATCATCAGCGCAGGCTTTTTGCGCGGTGGGATAACGCCCGTCAAGTTCCTCGAGCTTTTCAAATTCCAAATCAAAACCATAGAGGTGGCGGAACTTGTGGCGGAAGTCCAAAAACGTTTTGAGCTGCTTGGCAGTTTCTCTCGAGACGACCGCGGGCCTTATTTGCGGGATCTCAAGCTGCATGCTGCTCAAAAGGGCAGCGTGCCACATCGATCCACTCGGAGCGAGTTTTTTCATAACTCCACCCCTTCTTGGACAACACGTTCAAGCACAAGCGGCCGCGCGTCTTCGGCAGGGATGACATCGACTTCGAAACTTGCGAAATCACGAATCTCGGCACATATGGAAAAATACTTGCCTTTGGGCAAGCCATACACGACCAAATCGATATCGGAATGCTCGGTGAAATCTTTTTGGCTGAAAGCAGAGCCAATACCGACGACGCGAGCGCAGCCGTGTGCTTCACGCAGAAATTGCGCAATTTTCCGCGCTTCTTGGAAGGCGAGTTTTTTTCTTTCCGCCATGATGGCTTCAGCTTCGGCATTGCGTTTCCGCCAGCCTTCAACATAAGGCTTGATATCAAATGCGCGTTCCGTCATCGTTTCACTCCTTGCTTACGAGTGAAATCCTACACCATCTGCCGCTGAAAAGCAAGGCGAATTTCTGCGCACTCTAGTTTCTGACCTCCTTCACATACTTGCGATTCACCCAACCAGCCTTTCCTCCTGCCAATTCGATTTGATACCAACTCGTGGACGCAGCGATTTTGCGCAAGCGCTCGCCCTTTTTTATTACTGCGATTCTTTTATACGCCGTGCCCGGACCGTCGGTGACTTTCACAGCGCGCACCATTACTTCTACATAAGTTTGCTGGTTCGATTTTGCCAGCGCGCGATTCGCGCGGGGCGATTGCATTTCTGCGGCGGAGGTGAGCGGCAATGCCTCATCGTTGGATTTTCGGACGCGTTGACGAGGCGTCAACGCCAAGCCCAAAGAGAGCTTGTTGGAGCGCGAGGCCTCGAGCAAATCGTCGCTATAGGCATAATCGAGTTTCAAGTCGAGCGTGCGCATGGGAATCGCGAGGCCCGCGCCGCCCACCACGCCTTGTCCGGAATAGCCGAGGCGAATGGGAAAAACCTCCAGCGCTTTGTATTCGGCGCCGGCGCAAAATTCCAGTCCGCTATTGTCGATTTTCACAGCCTCGAGGCTCATCAGAAAATTGTCGGCAAGATTGGCGCTCACGCCGCCGCGCACGGTCATTGGAAACGCTTCGCGCCAACCGGTTGACCATTTCAGCTTGGAACCCAAATCCTGTAGCGTGAGGCCGAACTTGACAAATCTTGTCGGATGCACGAAGAGTGCGAGGTCCATGCCGGTACCAAATGCGCTGGCATTATCCAAACTTTGCGAGAACAGCTTGGCGTTCACGCCAACCGAGAAGAACGAGTTGATTTGGCGCGCTGCCGTAATCAGCAATGCGCTCGCGTTGTTGCTGAACAAATAATCCGGCGCCGCGGTATTTCCCGCGCGCGCTTCGATGCCGGAAACGCCCAAGTTGATCCAACTGACGCCGATCGAAGTTACGCGCCCCCATGGCAAAACGCCGCTTGCAAAATAGTGCGTGCGGTCCGAGGGCATGCGATAGTACGAGGCGAGCACTTCGATTTGATTGAGCTGCGCCAACCCGGCGGGATTCCAATAGCCCGCGGAGGGATCATCGGCGAGAGCAACAAAAGTTCCGCCGAGCGCCAATGCGCGCGCGCCCACACCCATGCGCAAGAACGCACCGGGCCGGCCCGCATCGGGTTGCGCGAGGAGATGAGGAGAGGAAGCAATAACACAGAGCAAGCAGAGAACGACAAAACGAGTCTTCATAAGGGACCATGCGTTTGAACAGCAGCTTTACACACCGTTTCAATTCAATTCGAAACGGCGATCTTTAAAACATGCGTGAACTGCGGCGCTTGAATTTTGCAAAGGTACACGCCGTTCGCGACCAGCAGACCTTGATCGTCTAAACCGTTCCACGCATCTTCCACGTGTTCTCCCGCGGCCTTTGCAACCTCCGGCACAAGCGTGCGCACCAGTCGATTACCGAGGTTGAAGATTTCAATTTTCACCGGCCCGGCTGTGGGCAAATAATAACGAATCTGCGTGGTTTGTTGGCCGGGACGAAATGGATTGGGGAAATTGTAGCTGTTGAGCGGAACAATCGTGGGCCCGGGATTTTGTGGGTCGATCACCACGAGCAGTTCATTTGAATATGCACTTTCATTGCCCGCGGTATCGTAGGCGGTCACGGCGAAATAGTACGGCCTGCCTTCTTGCAAATTGTTGACGAGATATTGCGTGGCATTACCGGCATCGAACACCTGATTATACTGCTGCGGGGCAGTGCCATAGTAAACTTTATAGCCTTGCAAATCGCCGAGCACGACCGCGTCCCACTTGAGCAGAACGGCGGACAACGGTGCGCACGTAAAAACGAAACTCATTTGCGCTGCAAAGTGTCGGAGCTTTTGCAGAATGCCCATAACGTGGCGTCTCTCTCATATGTTGATTGAAAAAAGTTTGCTCTGCGAAATAGGCAAAGCATATACCACTGCCATGCGGCAATTCCGGGTGAAAGCCACGCTGGTTTTGCACGAACTTCAAAGCTAGGGCGGGAGGGGAGTGGTCGAAACTTGCGCGCAGGCTTACGATTTCGCAATGCCGGCGGCGAGATTGTATTTGGAAATTTGGAAGGATTCGTGAATGTGAATGCCGGACTGGTCTTGCTTGGCGAGATGCACCATCGCCGCGGCGACCGTTTGCGCCGTGATCGGGCGATACTTGCGGAGCGGACCTTGCCAGAGAAATGAGGTCGCTTTATAAGCATATTCCCCGATTTTTTCTCCGAGCCGAAATTCCGGGCGCTCGCCCAGTAACAATGAAGGACGGAAAATATGAAGCGCGCGGAACGGAAGCTTTGTGAGGGCAGCTTC
>JABWAN010000391.1 GCA_013361015.1 Candidatus Zhuqueibacterota bacterium
CCTTCCGCTCCGTGTTTTGGCTCACCAGCTGGCGCAATCGCACGCTGTTTGCCGCCAGCCAAGCCGGCCTGGTGAATAATCTCAACGACGGCATGGGCTTCTCTTGGGAAGAGAAGGGGGAGAGCGAAAATTGATGCAGGTCTTTTCTCCCCCTCTTTTTAAGAGAAGGGGCCGGGGATGAGTTCAAATCAGCACATTACCGATTTTGATCGTCAAATTTCATGAGGGGGTGTTCTTCGGCGCGAAGGCACTATTCAAACTCACTATGTTGCGTTTTGCGCTTTTCAACATACTCTTTGCTTTGGTTATGATACCGAGCAACACTCCCCTGGCCCCCCTCAAGGCGGGAATTGCAAGGTGTTCGGATTTTTCAAACGCCCTCTGAGATGAAAAACAGTGTCGATGAAATGAAGCGGCGAACACTCTTGTTCCTCTCTCTTCTCTCCGCAACTCTCACTGTCTTTGCGCAAGAGGCGCAGCGCTCGCAGCCGGACTCCTCGCGCGCGCCGCAATATGAGCTGCAATCCGTGCTCGTCACGGCCACGCGCGAGGCGCGGCCGAAGGTGCGCGTGCCGTATGCGATCAGCGTGCTCGGCCACAACGATATTCAACGCGGCGAGGCTGCGCTTTCGCTGGAGGAAGCCTTGGCCGCGATTCCCGGCGTGGTGGTCAACAACCGCTATAATCTCGCGCAGGGTGATCGCATCAGCATGCGCGGTCTCGGCAGTCGCTCCGCGTTCGGTGTGCGCGGCCTCAAAATCATGCTCGACGGCATTCCGCTCACCATGCCCGACGGGCAGTCGCAGCTCAACAATCTCGATCTCAACTCGATTGGGCGCATTGAAATCTTGCGCGGGCCGAGTTCGGCGTTGTATGGCAATGCCGCGGCAGGGTTGATCAATCTACAAACGCAAGCCGCGGCGGACGCACCGCTGCGCGTGCAGCCGCAATTTCTCACCGGTTCCAATGGCTTGCGGAAATGGCAAACCAAACTTTCCGGCGCGATTGGCAAACACAATTATTTCGTGAATGTGAGCAAGCTCGACCTCGACGACCTGCGCGAACATTCGGCCGCACGTTTTGCTTCGATCAATGCGATTGGCCGCCATGAAATTTCGCCGCAACTCAAACTCACCACGGTTTTCAATTATTACGACTCGCCGTATTTGTTGAATCCGAGTTCGCTCTCGCAAACTGAGCTTGCCAATTCCACCACGGCCACGCGCTTTTTTATCAAACAACAAGCTGCCGGGAAAAAGTTATGGCAAGGTCAAGCCGGCGCGACGTTGAAGTACGGCGAGGCCTTTGCAGTCACGCTTTATGGTTTGTCGCGCGAGTTGTTGAATCCGATTCCAGGCCGGATTATCGAGTTGGATCGCAGCTCCGGCGGGGTGCGTAGTGTGTTCGGCAAACGCTTCGGCCTCGGCAATTTCGGCGTGCGCTGGCTGCTCGGCGCGGATTATGAAATGCAGAGTGATGCGCGCAGAGAGTTTGTGAATAACGGCATTCCGCGTGAGCAAGTTGGAATCGTCGAGGCAAGCAAGATGCTTGCGCTACTTCAGTACGGGCCGAAGTTGATCGATCAAAAAGAAAAAGTCTTTGGCCTCGGGCCGTTCACGGAGATCGAATTGGCCTTTCGTTCGAATTGGATTGCGACGTTTGGCGCGAGATATGATCGCTACAAATTTGAAGCAACGGATCGTTTGCTCGAAGACGGCGTCGATGCTTCCGGCGCGCGCACGATGGCGCAATTCAGTCCGATGCTCGGGCTCACTTTTCGACCGAGCAACGCGCTTGCGATTTATGCCAACTACGCGACTGCATTTCAAACGCCCACAACCACGGAGTTGAGCAATCAGCCTACAGCCGAAGGCGGCTTCAATCCCGATTTGCAACCCGAAACGCTGCGCAGTTTTGAGCTTGGCGTGAAAGGCCTGTGGCCGGAAAAACATTTCGAGTGGGACGTGGCGCTTTATGCAATGAACCTCGAGCACATGTTGATTCCGTATCAAATTCAAAACGCGAGCAGCGATGAAATTTTCTTTCGCAACGCGGGCGCAGCGCGCAATCGCGGCGTGGAATTGAGTTGCGAGTGGCGGCCGGCATCGCAGCTTCGCGCGGCGTTGGCCTATACTTTCATGAATTTCGAGTTCACGGATTTTGTGATTGAGACCGCGAACGCGCGCACGCAATTGGCCGGCAATAAAGTGCCGGGCGTGCCGCCGCAGCATTTGTTCGCGAGCTTGCTTTATGAACACACGAGTGGCGTTTATGCCGAACTTGAAGCGCAATGGAACGCAGAGTATTTTACGAATGATTTCAACGGGCCGCCGCCAGGCAGCAATGTGACGCGATCAAACTTTAGCAACGCCGGCTATCGCACGGTTGATCTTCGCCTCGGCCTCTCGCGCTCATTCAAAAAAATAGGCTTTGATTTCTTCCTCGGCGTGAATAATCTTTTTGACGAGCGCTATAACGGCTCCATCGTTCCGAATGCGCAAGCCAATCGCTTCTTCGAGCCTGCGCCGGAGAGGAATTGGTATGTCGGCGGGAGCGTGACTTTGCCGTAGCGCAGATTTCCATTTGGCCATGAAAGCCCCGTTGCGACGGGGCGCGACGTGCTGCGAACGAAAAGTCACATGCCAAAAAAGTATTTTGGATTTCAGCGCGAAAGTGTTTATCTACCCTGTGGAACTCTCAAAAGAGTGAGCACACAACGAATGCCGCTCAATCTCCATACAGATCTTTATGCTTCAGGGAAAGTGCCTCGAAGCTGGGTGCGCAAAATAGGCGGCACGCTGAAATGTCCCGTTCGCAATCAAGCCGTCTATCGCGAACTACGACGCTTGGCCGGAGGAAGATGGCGAAAAGCAATCAAACAAGGAAACTCCGGAGAAGTACATTACTTTGAACATGAGTCCGGTCGAGTTGCCGGAGTCAAATACTTTCCAAAAGCTTGAGCGCCATGAAACAGAATAAGAAAGCTCGCATCACACTCTCCGAAATCACCGGCAGCGTGAATGAGCAATTGCGCTTTTTCGCTCTGCTAAATTTAGGCGTGGCGCAAGCGCTCGCCGGCGGCGTTATCAGCGCCGCGGAAGCCATTCGACTCTTCTACAACGCGGAGAATTGCTTTTACGTCCGTGAACGTTTTCGCAATAAGCATGCGAGTGCGATCATGAGCCGCGGCGTGCAATTGCCGGATTTATTCGAAGCTTTGCCGGCAGATGAAGCTTCGCGCGAGTTTCTGCGTGAGCTTGAGATGATACGCTCGCTGTGTACGCAACTGTTGATAGCAAAGCCATCTACTAAAGCGGCGAAACGCCTACTCGCGTAACGGAGTCTTGGAGTGATGGAGTTGTGGAGTAATGGAGTTATGGATTAATGGGAAGGCGTTCTCATTAATCCATAATCCATTACTCCAACGATCCATCAATCCATCACTCCAATTCCACTAGGAACCCAACCCGCAGGAATGAGATCATCATCTCAACCTCGACGATAAACATGCCCGAAACTCTCACAGCGTCACTTGAAGCGGCGAGCACTCTTCCCACCGAAGTCGCGGCGCTGAAAAACAAAGTCGCGAATCTCTCCAGCTTGATCGAGGTGAGCATCATCGTCAACAGCACGCTCGACCTCGACAGCGTCATCAATTTGGTGATGGAGAAAGCGCAATCCGTGATGGAAGCGGAGGCCAGCTCGGTCATGCTCATTAACGAAAAGACCGGCATGTTGGAATGGGAAGTCGCGCTCGGCGCAGTGGGCGAGGAAGTGAAAGACAAAGTGCAGTTGCGCTTGGGCGAAGGCATCGCGGGTTGGGTGGCGCAAACGGGCCAACCGCTCATCGTGCCGGACGTGAACAAAGACGCGCGCTTCTTCAAAAAGAGCGACGAAGTGACCGGTTTCAAAACGCGCTCGATTCTGGCCGCGCCGTTGAAGGTGAAGAATCGCATCATCGGCGTGGCGGAGGTGATCAATCCATTGCACGGGCGCGCGTTCACGGAAGATGATCTCGACTTGTTTTCCACGTTCAGCCGGCAAGTGGCGCTCGCCATTGAAAACGCGCGCATGCACCGGGCGATGTTGGAGAAGCAGAAGCTCGATCAACAACTCGAGGCCGCACGCACGATTCAAGAAAGCTTCCTGCCGCAGCGTTGTCCCACCGACGGTGAAGGGCGTTTTCAAATTGCGGCGCGCTCCATTCCCGCCACGCAAATCGGCGGCGATTTTTTTGATTTCGTGAGCTACGAGCAAGATGCGATCGGGTTGGTCATCGGCGACGTGTCCGGCAAAGGCGTTCCCGCGGCGCTTTACATGGCGCGCCTCGTGAGCGATTTCCGCATTCATTCGAAGAACATCAGCTTGCCCGAGGCTGTGCTCAAAACCATGAATGAGATTCTCGTCGAGCGCGGCCGGCGCGGCATGTTCGTTACATTGCAGTACTCTTTGCTTGAAGTCGAGAGCGGCAAAGTGAGCTATGCGAGCGGTGGGCACTTGCCTTTGCTGTGGCTGCACGATTACGGCATGCGCGGCGAATTTATGTCAAGCGGCGGCGGCGCGCCCTTGGGCATTACGCGCGACACGCGCTTCATTCCGCGCACCATTCAATTGCAACCCGGTGATTATCTCGTGTCCTTCACGGACGGCATCGTTGAAGCAAAAAACAGTGAAGGCAAGCAATATGCAATGGAGCATCTGAGCAAAAAATTGCAGCGGCAGTGGACATCGCCGCAAGAATTGGTGGACTTCGTGATTCAAGACGTGCAAAATTTTACGGACGGCACACACCCACATGACGACCTCACCATTATTGCCCTGCGCTGGGGCAAGGACTAAACCAGCGGGAGCAAAGCCATGAACACGAACGCGAAAAACGCTGCAGCAGGACGGCTGATCGAGACGATCGAATTTCGCATGTCGAGCGACCCCAAGCTGCTCAAAATCATTCGCGCGAGCGTCGCGCACTTGTGCGAGCTGATCGGTTTCACGCCGGAGCAGCGCAATCAAACCACGCTCGCGGTGGATGAAGCGTGCGCAAACATCATCAAATATGCGTATGAAGGCAAGACCGATCAGCCCATCGAAATCACGGCGCGCCTGCTCGAAGACGGCCTCGAGGTGATTCTGCGCGACTACGGCAAGAAGGCGGATCACACCCAGATCAAATCGCGCGATTTGGAAGATGTGCGCCCCGGCGGTTTGGGTGTGCACCTCATTCAAAGCACGATGGATTTCGTTTCCTACGACCCCAGTATCATAGAAGGAAATCAGTTGACGTTGGCAAAGTATAGGAGAGTAAATGCTCAAGATCGCAACGCGTAATCGCGAACAAGCAACAATCGTAGCCATCAGCGGTGATGTCGATCTGTATTCGTCGCCGCAAGTGCGCAAAGCGATTATTGGATTGACGGAGAAGAAAACGCCGCTCATCGTGGTCGATTTGCGCGACGTCGAGTATATGGACAGCTCCGGCATTGCCACGCTCGTGGAAGGCTTGCAGCAAGTGGGCAAATATAAAGGCGAGTTGAGGCTTTTCGGATTGACCTCTGCGGTGCGCGAAGTTTTTGAATTGAGCCGGCTGGATAAGGTGTTTCAGATTTTTGGGGATGAAGAGGCCGCGGCGGGGAGTGTGGTGAGAAGCTGAGGTGTTGCATTCTTTTTTGAGCGCTCCTCCTCGATGTCATTCAGAAGGAATCTTTTTTAGTGCTGGAATCACAGCTAGTTTAGAGAATTGAAGCTTTGTCAGTCTGGCTTGTAAGCCCTCGACTGGCGATGAATCAACAATCAGCAACTAAACAAAGAAACCAATATGATGATGTGCTATGAAAATACTCCAAAATGGTTTCTTCCTCATCGCGAATTAGACAACGACGGTTGTTGCCTAAAATGCGGAACAGTAATTCTGCACGACTTCGAGAATTTTACTACAGATAAGAACACGGGGTGT